>DAISJF010000296.1:0-3587 GCA_036821625.1 Rhodanobacteraceae bacterium | reverse complement strand
ACTGGAGGCCGCCCCACGTGTCGGGCGTAAACAGGATCGAATCGCTGCCCGAATGCACCGGTGCGGTGTTCGAGAGATCGTATTCGTTGCCGGGGGCCCAGCTCTGGTCGGTGAATCCGCTCTCGAGCGCGTCCGCGTAGACGCCGAGCGATGTCGCGCCCGCCGTGGACGCCGACGTGGCCAGCAGTACGAGAAGAAGCAGCCGGTAGCGCATGATCGGCTCCCGATCCGACGATTCCGGCGCGACGCTAGCCGTGCGGCTGCATCGCGTCCCACGAAACCATCACAATACGCGCGCATGAGACGCAACGATGGCACGCGAGAACATCCGATTCGCGCCGCGAGCACGGCGGGAATGCTTGCGTACTGCCGCCCGGGCTTCGAGCCCGAATGCGCGCAGGAGCTCTGCGCCCGCGCTGCCGAATCCTCGTTGAAAGGCTTCGTGCGCGCGGAGCGAGGCAACGGCTATGTCGAATTCGTGATGGCCGGCGACGAAACGAAGAGCACGACGGCGAACGGTCCGACCTGGCGCGAGTTGATCTTCGCGCGTCAGCTCTTGCGCGTGCTCGGGCGAACCGGGCGCATGCCGCGAGAGGATCGCCTCGCAGCGCTAATGCCGATCATCGAAGGCGCTGCGTTGCGCTGGTGCGATGCCTGGGTCGAAGCGCCCGACAGCGACGCGGGCCGAGAGCTGGCTCCGCTCTGTCGCGCGCTGAATGCGGCGCTGATCGCCGCGCTGAAGCGGCAGCGGTCGATCGACACCGCTTCGCCGTCGCGTCTCCATGTCTGTCTCATCAATTCGGATACCGCAATCGTCGCGTGTGCAGACGTCGCGACCAGCGCACCCTGGCCCGGCGGCATTCCACGCCTCAAGTTCCCGCGCGGAGCCCCGAGCCGTTCGACATTGAAGCTCGAGGAAGCATTCCTCGTTTTGCTCGACGACGACGAGCGCCGGCGATGGCTGCAGCCTGGCATGAGCGCAGTCGATCTCGGCGCCGCACCGGGCGGATGGACCTGGCAGCTCGTACGGCGATCCATCCGCACGATCGCGATCGACAACGGCCCGCTCGACGCGGCATTGATGGATTCCGGCCTGGTCGAGCACCGGCGCGCCGATGGTTTTCGTTATCGTCCGCCGCGCACGGTCGACTGGCTCGTCTGCGACATGGTCGAACAGCCGCGCCGCATCGCCGAGCTCGTCGCGACCTGGCTCACCGAGCGCCGCTGCCGGCGCGCGATGTTCAACCTGAAGCTGCCGATGAAAAAGCGCCACGACGAAGTGCGGCTTTGCCTGGCGATCGTGCGCGACGCGCTCGGCGCTACCGCGGATATTCGCGCGAAGCAGCTCTATCACGATCGCGAAGAGGTCACCGTGTTCGCGACGGCCGAACGCGCGCGGTCGGTCCGATGATGATCGGCTTGCACGGCGAACGTCCGAGCGCGGGTCGCGTTGCTGCTGACGCCGACCGCACGCAGCCGGTATGCTTGGGATCGCGGCGCCGAGGCGCCGCGAGTGCGCTTGACCGACGGGATTCGCGATGCGCGCGGCGCATCCGCGTCGCGCGGCCGAATGACGAATCCCGAATTCACTGACTCGAGATGAAACGCCTGCGTGCATTCCTGCCGCTGCTCGTCCTGATCGCGATCGGCATCGCGCTGCTCGCCTCGGGCGCGCTCGACCGCTTTCAGCCTGCGCAGCTCGGCGCCGAGCGCGACCATCTGCGCGGGCTGGTCGCCGAGTATCCGCTGCTGAGCGCGCTGGCGCAGATCGCCGCGGTGATGCTCGGCATCTCGACCGGGATTCCCGGCGTGGTCGTGCTGATCTTTGCCGGCGGCATGCTGTTCGGCGTGATTCCGGGCACGCTCTTGTCCGCCATCGGCACGACGCTCGGCGCGACGATCCTGTTCCTTGCCAGCCGTTCCGCGTTCGCTCACGGCGCCGGCACTGCGCCGCTGCTGGTCGAGAAGCTGCGCAGCGGCTATCACGCGTTTCCCGTCAGCTACACGATGTTCCTGCGCCTGGTGCCGTTCTTTCCGTTCGGCGGTGTCACGGTGGCGCTGGCCTGGCTGCGCTGTCCGCTCTGGCTTTTCCTGACGGCGACGGCCATCGGCGGATCGGTGATGATCGCGTTCGAGACGGCGCTCGGCGCCGGCCTCGCCGAGTCGATCGCTCGCGAAGGCGCGGTCTCGCTCGACCTTTTCTCGCACAAGCGCGTGATCCTGCCGGTGCTCGGCATGGCCGTGCTCTCGCTCGCACCGATCGTGCTCGGGCAGCTCCGGCGTCTCGGTCGAAGGACACCGACGTCGCCGCTCGTCGCCGACGAGGCGGAAAAGCCGGGTTCGCAATAACGAATCTTTTCGGATTCCCCATCGCAGCGTTCACCGGCTATGCTGCGCGGCGTTTCACAGCCCTCCGCCGAGATCCCGCTTGAATACCCGTCCCGCGCCCGAGCCGGTCCGCAAATCGCTCTGGCGAGCCCTGCTGCTGACGCTTCTGGTCGCGGCGTGCAACGTCGGCTTGTGGGCGTATCTGAACCGGCCCGTGCACATCTCCGACTGGAGCGGCCCGATCGGCGGACTCGCGTACAACGCCTCGCAGCGCTACCAGGATCCGACGCGCGGCCTGTTCCCGAGCGAAGACGAGCTGGCGAGCGATATCCGCCTGCTGTCCCGCTACACGAAGCGGCTGCGCGTGTATCAGTCGTCGGAAAGCCCGCAGATTCCGCGGCTCGCACGTTTCTACGGCATGAGCGTGATGGGCGGCGCGTGGCTCGACAAGCGCATCGAGCATAACGAGCGCGAGCTCGACGCACTGATCGCGCTCAGCCGCAAATACGACAACATCGATCGCGCGATCGTCGGCAACGAGACCGTGCTGCTCGGCAATCTCAGCGCGCAGGAGCTGATCGGTTACCTCGATCGCGCGCGCGCGCAACTCAAGATTCCGGTGTCGACCGCCGAGCCGCTCGACACGTGGCAGCGGCACCCGGAGCTGATCCGGCATGTCGATTTCGTGACCGTGCACATCCTGCCCTACTGGGAGTTCATTCCGCGCAAGGACGCAATCGGCTGGGTGCTCGGCCAGTACAAGGCGGTCAAGGAACTGGTCGCAAGGCAGGGATTTCCGAACAAGCCGGTCGTCATCGGCGAAGTCGGCTGGCCGTCGAACGGCGATCGCCGCAGGACCGCGCAGCCGTCGCTCGCCGACGAGGCGCATTTCGTGCGCGAATGGCTCAACGTCGCCGCGCACGAGCAGCTCGACTACTACATCATGGAAGCGATCGACCAGCCGTGGAAGGCCGCGAACGAGGGTCTCGCCGGCGCGTACTGGGGCATTCTCGACGCGAACCGCCAGCCGAAATTCGCGTTCACCGGCACCGTAATCGAGGACCCGAGCTGGCCGTGGAAGTCGGGTCTCGCCTCGATGATCGCACTCCTGCCGATGTTCTGGTTCGCGCGGCACTTCATGCGCTTCCGCGCGCTCGGCCTCATCTTCTTCCTCGCGCTGATCCAGGTATCGGCGTCGATCCTGGTCTGGATGGCGACGCTGCCGTACGACTTCTATCTCGATCCGCTCGACTGGGGCA
>DAISJF010000295.1:0-3599 GCA_036821625.1 Rhodanobacteraceae bacterium | reverse complement strand
CCGCGCGGGATCATGCCGACGCCGACGATCGTCGCGCCGCGACGACCGAGCGACAACGCGCCGAGGAAACCGCCGGCGAGCTTCGAGAGCACCGCGATCACCGTTACGACGAGCAGCATCCACAGCGCCGCGCCGCTGGCGAAGACGCTGACGTCGATCTTCGCACCCGTGATCACGAAGAAGAACGGAGTCAGGAAAGCGAGCAACGGCTGCGTCTGATGCTCGAGCTCCTCGCGCCGCGGCGTTTCCGACGCGATCATGCCGGCGAGGAACGCGCCGATGATCGCGGCGAGCCCGAACTCGGTGGCCAGAAACGCGAGGCCCAGGCAGATCGCGAGCGAAATCGTCATTGGCGACAACGGGCCGATCGGACGCTCCAGCCAGTGTCCCTGCCGTCGCATCATGGCCGTGCCGAGCCAGCCGATCACGACGATGAAGCCGACCGCCTGCGCCAGCACGAACCCGAGGCTCAGGACGTTGACGCCGGCGCCGGACTGCAGCGACGTGACCACGCCGAGCAGCAGCATCGCGAGCACGTCGTCGATCACGGCGGCGCCGAGGATCACGCGGCTCTCGATGCGCTGCAGTGCGCCGAGCTCCTGCAGCACGCGCGCCGTGATGCCGGCCGACGTCGCGACGAACGCGGCCGCCACGAACAGCGACCGGTTCCATTCGAATCCGCTGCCGTGCGCCCACAGCGAACCGAACACGAACGGGACGATCACGCCGAGCAGACCGACCAGGAACGCGCTGCGTCCGACCTTCTTCAGATCGTCGAGCCGCGTCTCGAGGCCGACCGCGAACAGAAGCAGCACGACGCCGATCTCGGCGAGCACGTCGAGCGGCTCGCCGGACGCGATCTGCTCCGGTTGTATCCAGCCGAGTGTCGACGGACCGATCACGCAGCCGGCGACGATCTCGCCGACGACGCCGGGCAGTTTCAGGCGCTGCGCGATCGCGGCGCCGATCTGCGCGGCGACGAAGATGACGAAGAGACTCAACAGGATCGCAGCGGCTTGGTGCATTGGATTCGCTTCGCGCGGTGCGCCGGTTGCCTTTTGGCCAATGCCATCGGATGCTACACGAAGCGACCGCGACGTTGAGCGCCGGCGCGGCGGGAGGGCAGGCATGTCCGGGCAGCGCGAACCGATGTCGAAGGTCGACACCGCGTGGCTGCGCATGGAGCGGCCCACCAATCCGATGATGATCACCGGCGTGCTGATGTTCGCCGGTCCGCTCGAGCCCCGGCGCATCCGCAAGCTGCTGGCCGAGCGCTTTCTCGCGTTCCGGCGCTTTGGCCAGCGGGCCGTGCAATCCGCCAGCGGCGCCTGGTGGGAGACGGACGAGGATTTCGACATCGACGCGCACGTGCGCGTCGCCGCGTTGCCCGGCGCGGCGGACAAGCCCGAGCTCGAGCGATTCGTCAGCGGCCTCGCCTCGACGCCGCTCGACCATTCCCGGCCGCTCTGGCAGTTCCACGTCGTCGAGAACTACCGGGGCGGCGGCGTCCTGATCGCGCGCATTCATCATTGTTACGCGGACGGCCTCGCGCTGGTGCAGGTGCTGCTGTCGCTGACCGACACGGCGGCGCAACCCGAAGCACGCGCCGAGCTCGCGAAGACCTGGCTCAAGCGCGATCGCGGCAGCGTGCTCGAACGGCTGCTCGAGCCGACGCAGGCGGGTCTGCAGAAACTGCTCGCGGCCGGCGAGAAAACCTGGGAGAAGGTCGCCGGCATGCTCGCCGATCCGGCGGTCGCGGCCGAGCTCGCGCGCGAAGGCAGCGAGATCACGCGTGAGCTCGCGATCGCGATCACGCTGTCCGACGATCCGATCACCGCGTTCAAGGGACCGCTCGGCACGACCAAGCGCGTCGCGTGGGCCGAGCCGCTGCCGCTCGATGAAGTGAAGACGCTCGGGCGCGCGCTCGGCTGCACGGTCAATGACGTATTGCTCGCGTGCGCGGCCGGCGCGCTGCGCGGATACCTGCGCGACGTCGGCGAGGACGTCGACGGCCTCACGATTCGCGCGACGGTGCCGGTCAACCTGCGCCCGCTCGAGCACGCGAAGAAGCTCGGCAATCATTTCGGTCTCGTGTTCCTCGATCTGCCGATCGGCGAGTCGAATCCGCTGCGGCGACTCGAACGCGTGGCCGCGTGCATGCGCGATCTCAAGGGGCGTCGCCAGGCGGTCGTCGCGTTCGGCCTGCTCGCGGCGCTCGGCATGGCGCCGGCCGCGCTGCAGGGTCCCGCGCTAGAGCTGTTCAGCCGCAAGGCGAGCGCGGTGGCGACGAACGTGCCCGGCCCGCAGCAGCCGCTCTATCTCGCCGGCGTCGAGGTGACCGAGCTGATGTTCTGGGTGCCGCAGACCGGATCGATTGGACTCGGCCTGTCGATCCTGAGCTACAACGGCAAGGTGTATTTCGGCGTCATCGGCGATGGCAAGCGCGTGCGCGACCCGGACGCGATCGTGCAGCGCTTCGGCGCGGAGTTCGAGAAGCTCCTGCTGATCGCGCTGATGGAGGACTGGGACGAGGAATTCGATGCGCGCGGCGCGGCGGCGACGCTGCTGCGCGGCCTCAACGGCGCAGCCGAGGGCGCCAGGTCCGAAAGTCGGGCATCGACGGCCGCGGCATCGGCGCCGGACTTGTCGAAGACCGGTGCGGAACAGCGTTCTTCGTAGCTCGGCGCGTCGACGCGAGGTTCGAACTCGCCGCTTCTGAGCAGGTTTTGGAGGTGAGGCATGTCCGTCAGCGAAGAGAGCGTCATCGTACAGGCATGGAATACGGTCCTGTTCGACAAGTTCGTCCGATTCCGCCACTTGGTCGTCGACGGGTTGTCAAAGCACAGCGATGCCGCGCTTTCGCGTCGCGCCTACGCACCGGGCCAGCGCGTGCTCGACATCGGTTGCGGGTTCGGCGACAGCACGCTGCGGATCGCGCGCAGTGTCGGACCATCCGGCGAAGCGGTCGGCATGGACTGCGCCGAGAATTTCATCCGCGAGTGCGAGAAAGATGCCAAGCGTACCGGCGTCGGCAACGCGCGCTTTTTCGTCGGCGACGCGCAATGGGACGACCTGCGCGGACCGTACGATGAGGCGTTTGCGCGATTCGGCACGATGTTCTTCGAGTCGCCGGGCGCGGCGATGCGCAACGTGCGCAGCGTGCTCAAGCCGGGCGGGACATTCACCCAGATCGTATGGCGAAAGCGTGAGGACAACCCGTGGCTGCACGAAGCGGAGCTGCGCGTGAAGGCGATCGTTCCGGTGATCGCGCCCGAAGAGAGCAATCAGGTGCACTGCGGGCCGGGCCCGTTCTCGATGGCCGGGCCGGACATGGTCAGCGCGATGCTGCGCGGCGCCGGCTTCGACCGGATCACGTTCGAGCGCCACGATTGCGACATCTGCATCGGCCGCGATCTCGGCGAGGCGATCGAGCTCGCGATGGCGCTGGGTCCGGCGGGCGAGGTCATGCGGCTCGCCGGCGACGAGGCCGAGCGTCTGAAGCCGCAGGTGATCGTTGCGCTCAAGGAAGCGCTGACGCCGTTCGTGCGCGCCGACGGCGTCTGGGCGCCGTCGAGCACGTGGTTCATCGCGGCGACGAA
>DAISJF010000294.1:0-3610 GCA_036821625.1 Rhodanobacteraceae bacterium | reverse complement strand
GATCGATCTCAGCAACCTCACCTGCAGCACGATCACGCTGACCAGCGGCGCGATCGAGATTCCGCAGGATGACCTTTACCTCAAGTATTCCGGTGAAGGCGGCACGCCGCCGACGATCGACGGCAATGTCCACGGCCGCGTGTTCCATCACACGGGCATCGGCACGCTGAAGCTGGTCGGGCTCACGATCGAGAACGGCAAATACGACAACACGTACACGACCTACCCTGTTCCCGCCTCGGGCGGCTGCATCTACTCGAGCGGAAACGTCTACCTCGGTGGCAGTTCAGTTGCCGGCTGCACGGCGAGAGACACGCGCAGCGAAGATGCCGGCGGCGGCGCGCTATACGTCGTCGGCACGCTGACGATGAACTACGCCGTCGTGTCCGCAAGCACTGCGTACTCGACCAGTCGCTTTGCGGACGGCGGCGACGCACTCGCGCACGGCAACGCCAACGTCTACTTCAGCACGATCAGCGGCGGCTATGCGTCGGGAGTCCTGGGCAGCGATGGGGGCGGACTCACCGTCATCGCGCTGACGGGGCTGCCTTCGACGATCGCGAACACGACGATCGACGGCAATCTCGCCAATCGCGGTGCCGGCTTGTGGATCAGCGGCGGCGGCACGGGAACC
The DNA here is from genome assembly GCA_036821625.1 of Rhodanobacteraceae bacterium. GTDB lineage: Bacteria > Pseudomonadota > Gammaproteobacteria > Xanthomonadales > Rhodanobacteraceae > Dokdonella_A. The sequence goes on along the minus strand of DAISJF010000294.1, from coordinate 2,976 downwards.
GCGTCCGTGTCGATCACGAACAGCACGGTCTCCGGCAACACGGCCAACTCCTCCGGCTCCGCCTTGTACTCGCGCGGACCGCTAACGCTGACTGCGACCACGATCGCGTTCAACCACGCGGGCGGCGGACCCGCTGTCGAGATCGGGTTGGCGAGCGTTCCGGTGCAGATCGAGAGTTCGATCGTGGCCCAAAACGACGACGGTGTCGGCGACTACGACATCGGCTCCGGCGGCACGGCCCTGACGATCGCGGGCTCGCATGATCTCATCGTCGACGTCGCGCGGGACGTGGTGCTGCCCGCAGACACGCTGACATCCGACCCGCTGCTGCAGCCTCTCGCCGACAACGGCGGGCCGACACGGACGCACGCGCTCGGCGAAGGCAGTCCGGCCATCGATACCGGTGACAACAGCGCCGCGCTCGCATTCGACCAGCGCGGCAACGGGTTCGCACGCGTCGTTGGCGTCGCCGCGGACATCGGCGCGTACGAGACGCAGTCCGACCAAGACACGATTTTCGCGGACGGCTTCGACGGCGTCGTGCAGGAAAAACGCGGAGCCGATCCATGATCGCCGCGCGGCCCGGTCCCTTCAGCCACGCTGCGCGGCACCGCCTCACCAACCATCGTTCACAACCGAGGAGAAGCGCATGAAACGCATGACATGGTTCGTTCTCACTGCATTCGCTTGCCTGTCGACACCGTTCGCGGTCCCGCGCGCATCGGCGCAGAAGGCCGATGCACGTTCGCGTCTGGATCAGCTCGATTTTCCGGTCGGTGACTTCAGCTGCACCGGCAATCTGATGGCGACGTCAAAGCGTCCGGGGCACGCGACGACGGCGCACCTGCGCGTCGAGAAAGCCCTCGATGGATATTGGCTTGCGTTCCACTACGACGAGGAACGGACGGCGGAAAACACCAATCCCTATCGCGTCGTGGAGTACATCGGCTACGACGAAGGCAGCAAGCGCTTTGTCTCCGCGACCGTCGACAACACCGGCTCCGGCTACAGCGTTGGTACCAGCTCCGGCCTCGTGGGCAACGTGATGACCGTCGATCAGAGCGTCACGGCCGACGTTGGGCTCGCGTATCGCGACACCTTCACGAAGAGCGCGGACGGCCTGAGCCATACCGGCACGCTGCAAGGCAAGGACAAGAAGTGGGCGAAGACCGACGAAGAAACCTGCCGCAAATCCTAGCGGGACAACGCTGCGGCCCGGCCGTGGGCCGGGCTGCGCCTATCGAAGTACCGGGAGCAAGGCTCATGAACACCGTCGCGATACCGCACAGAACCTTCGAGCGCCGGTTTTATCTCGGGATCAGCATCGTGTTCTTTGCGCTCGTGGTCTGGACCTTCGCGCGCACGTACTACCTCAAGATCCTTTTCGACACGCCGGTGTTGCCTGCGCTTCTGCACGTGCACGGCGTCGTGATGACGGGCTGGGTCGTGCTGCTCGCGGTGCAGTCGGGGCTCGTTGCCGCACATCGCGTGCCGTGGCACCGGCGACTCGGCGTGTTCGGCGCGTGCTGGGCCGCACTGGTCGTTCTGCTCGGCTCGACGACGACGCTGCACGCGGCCGCGCGCGCCGTCGGCGCACACACAAGAAGCGCGCCGATCCTCGTCGCGATCGCCGGGCTCGAAGTGACGCAGATGGTGTTCTTCGCGGGCCTCGTGATCGGCGCGATCCTGCTGCGTCGGCGACCCGACTATCACAAACGCCTCATGGTGCTGACGATCGCGTGCATGCTGCCGTCGGTGCTGGCGCGACTGCCGGTTTCCTTCATGAGCAACGCGGTGATTCTGGGCGGGCTCGATCTTTTCGTGCTCGCATGTGTCGGCATCGACACCTGGCGTCATCGCCGTCTGCATCCGGCCTTCGCCTGCGCCGGCGGCATTTTTCTCGCCGTGTTCAACGTTGGATTCTTCTTCTTCATGTCGCCGGCGTGGATCCGTTTCGGCACGTGGCTCGTGAGCTGATCCCGCCGGAGACCGTCATGAACACCGGCGCTGTTGCGCGCCGTGTCCCAAGCAGTTGCACCACTCATTCCACCGGAGAAAAAACCATGAATTCCATTCACGTCAGCACTCCACGGTTCGCATCACGCCTCGTTGCGATCATCACGATCGCCTGCTGCGTTCTCGGCGCCCGTGTCGCATCGGCCGATTGTTCGGAAAAAGCCAGAGCGCTCGGCAAGTGTCCGCAGACGCACGCGGTGCCGAAGGCGAAATCGAACGTGCACCTCGCGGGCGCATCGCCCGTCGCGACGGCGCCGAAGACGGCGACGAAGCACCATGGCGTGCCCGGCGTCGGTCCGTCTCCGATCGAGCATTCCGACAAGAACGCGCTCAATCCTCAGCCGATTCCGCCGGGCCGTCCCGTGCACCCGCTGCCGCCGCCGGGCACGAACGAACCCGGCGGTCACTAGCCGCATCACCGACGAAGAGAAATGCCCGCATGAACCGGATCACATCATTGCATCACGCCGCCATCGCCTGCTTCGCCTGCGCGCTCGTCGCATGCTCGCACGGCGCATCAACATCGCAGGACGCGAGCGCCGCGCGAAGTCCGGGCGGAACGCGTGCGCCTGTCGCGAGCGCGAGCTGGACGGCCAACGGCGCGACGGCCTGCGACAAATACCTGACGCCCGCGATCGTCGCCGGCATCCTGAAGAATCCAGCCGGGCACAGCAAGCCGACGAGTGCTTGGTCGTGCAGTTTCGAGACGTCCGGCTACGGCAACATCGACATCACGCTGATGGCCTTCGGCTCCGCGCAGCTCGATCAGGATCTGCAGAACCTCGCCGATCCGACACCGCTCGCCGGCGTCGGCGACAAGGCCGTTCGCACCGCGATCGGGATCGAGGCCGTGAAGGGCGCGAATCGCACGTGCAACATCAATGTGATGCCGCCGTTCGCAGCGAAGCTCAGCGGCGAAGCGCTCGCACAAAAGCTCGGTGCGATCTGCAACGAGCTGTT
>DAISJF010000293.1:0-3613 GCA_036821625.1 Rhodanobacteraceae bacterium | reverse complement strand
TCGGATCATGTCCGCTTCGTAGCGGAAATCCATCGTGCGATACGGGTTGTCCCAGTCGCCGAGCACGCCGAGGCGCTTGAAATCCGCGCGCTGCAGATCGATCTGCTTCGTCGCGTACTCGCGGCACTTCGCGCGGAATGTCGCCGCGTCGACCTTCTGGCCGACCTTGCCGACATCCTTCTCGACCGCGATCTCGATCGGCAGACCGTGGCAATCCCAGCCCGGTACATACGGCGAGCGATACCCTGCGAGCAGCGCCGACTTCACGACGACGTCCTTGAGGATCTTGTTCACCGCATGGCCGATATGGATCACGCCGTTCGCATACGGCGGACCGTCGTGCAGGATGAACGCCTGCTCGCGATCCGACGTATGCCGCTGGATCGCGTCGTAGCGCCGCTTCGCTTCCCACTCTGCGAGCATGCCGGGCTCGCGCCGGGCAAGGTCCGCCTTCATCGCGAAATCGGTCTTCGGTAGGTTGATTGTGTTTTTGTAGTCGGTGGACATCGAGATCGGGAACAGGTCGGGTTCTTCGTCATTCCGGCGAAAGCCGGAATCCATTTTGATCATTGCTCACGACCGAACATGGGTCCCGGCTTTCGCCGGGACGACGAGTCATGAGGATTCCACGCGCCTCGGCCGCATCGCGATCAATCTGTCGCACCATCGCATCGAGATCGGCGAACTTCGCCTCGTCGCGCAGCTTGGCCACGAACTCGACGTCGATGCGACGCCCATACAGATCGCCGTCGAAGTCGAACAGATGCGCCTCGAGCAGCGGCTCGGTCCCGCCCACCATCGGCCGCATGCCGAGGCTCGCCACGCCCGGCATCGCGCCCGCCTGGACGCCGTGCACGCGCACCGCGAATATTCCGCCGACCGGAGACACGCGCCGGCCAAGCCGGATATTCGCAGTCGGATAACCGAGCTTGCGGCCGAGTTGATTGCCGCGCACGACATGGCCGCCGATCGAGAAGCACCGCCCGAGCAGTCGCGCCGCGTGTGCGAATTCGCCGGCGGACAGATGCGCGCGGATCGCGCTGCTGCTGACGCGCTCGCCGTCTATCGCGACGTCCGGCAACGTCCGCGCCGAGAATCCGTGACGCGCGCCGAGCCGGATCAGGAGATCGACATCGCCGCGGCGCTGATGGCCGAAGCGGAAATCGGCGCCGACCCAGATCTCGCGCACGCCGCAGCGCGCGATCAATACGCGCTCGACGAATTCCTGCGCTTCCATCGCGGCGAGCTCCGCATCGAAACGAAGCATGAGCAGACGACGCATGCCGGCGTCGCGGATCCGCTCGATCTTTTCGCGCGCGCTCGCGAGGCGTGGCACCGGCGTTCCGCGCGCGAAGAACTCGCGCGGAATCGGCTCGAAGCTGACCGCGGTCGCGACGAGACCCTCCGCACGCGACCGCGCCGCCACGCGATCGAGCAGCGCGCGATGTCCCAGGTGCACGCCGTCGAACGCGCCGACGCACACGACGCTGCCGCCCGGAGCCAGGCTCGGCCCCGCGGCATCCCGGAAAAGCAGGCTCATGTCGCGAGTATAGCCGCTGCATTGCAGCATGCGGGGCGGGCGCTTGTGCAAAAAAGCGCCCTCACCCTGGCCCTCTCCCGCAAGCGGGAGAGGGGAAAGTGCCGCCACCGACGCGCAAGTCCCACGCGCTACGCAAGCAATCCCCTCTCCCGCTTGCGGGAGAGGGCCAGGGTGAGGGCGCTCCTGGCACAACCTCCCCTAATGCGCCTTCAACTCGCTCAACCGAAACCCCGTCGCGAACAACGCCACGACGAACGCTGCGGCCGCCGCCGCAATCACGATGGTCAACCGAAGCACGCGCGTCGCCGTATCCCACGCGCTCCACTCCGACCAGACCGCAAGACACGCGACGATCACGGCGACCATCACCGCGCACGAAGCCGCGAGCCGCCCGAGATGCGCCGTCCACCCTGGCTGCCGCACATAGATGCCGTCGCGCCGAAGCGCGATCCAGAGCTGCGCGAGATTGAGATAGCTCGCGAGCGCGCTCGCCAGCGCGAGCCCCATGTGCAGGCCGGGTACGCGCGCGATGCCGGCAAGCCAGCCTTCGGCCGCATCGTCCGGCGCGCTCCACCATGAAAACAGCAACGCGACGAACGCGACGTTCAACACCATGTTCGCGATCATCGCGACGACCGCCGCGCGCACGGGCGTCCGGGTGTCCTGCCGCGCATAGAACGCCGGGGCGACGACCTTGACGAGTGCGAACGCGGGCAGGCCGAACGAAAGCGCCGCCAGCGACAGCGCGGCCATGTCGACATCGTGCGCGGAAAAACGCCCGTGTTGTAGCAGCGTCGCCAGGATCGGCTTCGCCAGCAGCACCAGCGCGAGCATCGCCGGCACCGAGATCAGGAGCGCCGTGCGCAGACCCCAGTCGAGCGCCTTCGCGAAACCGTCGCGGTCGGTCGACACATGATGGCGCGACAACGACGGCAGGATCACCGTGCCGAGCGCGACACCGAACACGCCGAGCGGGAACTCGAGCAGGCGATCGCTTTGCGCGAGCCAGGTCTGCGAGCCCGCAATCAGGAACGACGCGATCAGCGTGTCGAGCAGGAGATTGATCTGCGCGACCGACGAGCCGAACAGCGTCGGCACCATCAGCCGCATGATCCGGCGCACGTCCGGATGATTCCAGCCCCAGCGCGGCAGGGCGAGCAGATGCAGAGCGCGCAAGGCCGGAAGCTGCACGAGCAGTTGCAGGATGCCCGCCGCAAAGATCGCCCAGCCGAGCGCCATGATCGGCGTCTCGAGATGCGGCGCGAGCCAGAGCGCGCCGGCGATCATGCAGAGGTTGAGGATCACCGGCGTCAGTGCCGGCAGGCCGAACTTGTGGAAACTGTTGAGCACGCCGCCGGCGAGCGCGGTCAGCGAGACGAACAGCAGGAACGGAAACGTGATGCGCAACAGGTCGGTCGTCAGCGCGAGCTTGACCGGCTCGTCGATCGAGCCCGGCGCGAAGCCGCGCGCGACCCATCCGGCGCCGATCACGCCGAGCGCGGTCACAACGAGCAGCACGCCGCCGAGCGTGCCGGCGGTGCGCGCGACGAGCTGCTTCAACTCCTCATGCGAGCGCTTTTCCTTGACCTCGGTGAACACCGGTACGAACGCGACCGAGAACGAACCTTCTGCGAACAGGCGGCGCAGGAAATTCGGGATGCGGAACGCGACCCAGAATGCGTCGGTCGCCGCGTTCGCGCCGAACACGTACGCGATCGCCTGCTCGCGCACGAGGCCGAGGATGCGCGAGATCAGGGTCGCGCCGCTGAAGGTCAGCGTGGAGCGCAGGAGACTCGGGCGAGGACTCATCGCGGATGCGTCTCGACGGAATGGGCTGGCGAGCGCCGTCCTGCTGCGTCTTCCCGGTGCAAGCCGGGGCTCGTTCTGATAGGGCGAGATCGGCTCCGACTTGCGCCGGAGCGGCAGGCATGGGCCTTTCCGACGGCGCGACAGCGGTGGCGCCGCAGCGCAGGATTGACCCTGTCGCGCGCGCCCACTAAAATCCCGCGTCTTTTTCCCAACTTTTCCCTCGGAGTCGTCCCTTGGCCAACATCAAGTCCGCGAAGAAGCGCG
>DAISJF010000292.1:0-3626 GCA_036821625.1 Rhodanobacteraceae bacterium | reverse complement strand
GTCGATCCGGACAGTTATCTGATCGCTGTCGGCACACGGGCGCGCGACGACAAGCTCGTGCTCGTCACGCATCCGGGGACCGCCGGCGAAACACGCCGCGACCTTGCGAGCAGCGTCGCCTACTTCGATGTCGATCCGGCGGCGCGGATGATCTATTACACGTCCGTCGAGCGCGGACTGTTCCGACGCGGCTTCGACCACGGCGAATCCGAGTTCGTCAGTCCGAAAGTCAACGCGGTCGCTCTGAACGGCTGGCGCGTCGTCGACGGCCGTATCTGGTACATGACCGGCGTCGGCGAGAAGCCGGCAATCCTGCACGAGATCGATCCCGCCACCGGCGCGGAGCACGAGATCGCCCGCCTCAACGCAGCGTTGATCGACATCAACTTCAGCGTGACGCCGCAGCGCGAGGGCGTCATCGTGTCATTTGTCGGTGTCGAGGACACGGACGTCGGCATGTTCGATCTGGTGCGCACCGCGGGGCGCTGAAGCGCTCCATTTGCGCAATTTCCGTCACGCACCGCGTATCTCGGCGCAACCCGCGCTTCCAGCGGGACGGCGAGACTTTGCCTGCCCTCCAATGGGCAGATGTGTCACAGCATCGAAGTGCGAAACCCTCGGCGACCATCGGGATCGGGACCCCGGTGGCCGCCCTTTTTTTTGCATCGTCGCAACGTCGAGGATCGGACGGTCAGCGCGTCGCGCGTCGACGCCTGCGACGGACTCGATCAGCGCGAAGCACGTCGATCGAAATACCAGACGGACATCGCGATCGCCGGACCCAGCAGCAGCACGTGCACGGTGAAGTCCGAGAGCGTCCCCGGCAGCGTGTGCTTGAAGTGCGGTGCCGCCGACAGCGGCAGCACGATGAAATTCATCGTGCCGTAGATCGCGACGCCGAAGGCCATGCCGGAAAGGTACGGATGCCGCGTGAGGAACGTGAGACGGCGGCTCGCCGCGTAGAACATCGCGGCCGCGATGATCAGGATCGAAAAGTGCGCGATGAACCCGACCAGCGCGGCCGGGAACACCTGATCGAACGCGGCCGTGCCGAGCAGGCCGCTGGCGATCGCCTGCAGTATCCGCGTCGGCGCGACGCCGCTCACGAGTCCGTGATACGTGCTCGCAAAGGTCAGGTCGATCGCGCCCGAGAGAATGCCTCCGCTCAGTATCGGCGCCCAGACCGAGCGCGCTCGCGTGGATTGGGGATGTCCGGCCGTCGTGTTCATGTTGTTGTCCCCCCGTCCTCGGCGTCGGCGATATTCCCGGAACCGCAGCACGCGCGGGTTGCGGTTCTTGCCGGCACGGCGCTCCCACGCGGCCGGCATGTTCGATGGCATCTGCGCGGTGCCTGACCGCGCCAGCGTACACCACGCACGACAGGATGAACGACGGATCGGATTCGACAGAGTCGCTCCGGTTTGCTGCTGCTGCGCTTCGAATTGCCTCGCCGCGGCTGCAGACGTGATTCATCCAGCGAGCTCGATTGCCCTGAAGTGGCGGCGCGAGCCGCGAATGCGCGCCTCGCACCTTTGTCTCAGGTGCATCTCCGCGATATCTCAGGCCGATCTCGGACGAATCTCCTGACCCATCACGGCATACCGCCTAGAACAACCGTGTGTTCCGAGGCGGGAGTCGCACGTGATTTTCGATCGCCATCATCTGAACCACGGGGCCAATCTCGATCTGGCACTGACGGCGCCGTCGGCGGGCGAGAGCGGCGGACTCATCGCCGTGCTCGGCGGCGGGCGCGGATGTGTCCTTCGCGTGAGCGGTCCGGCCGCCGCGGTATGGATTCCGCTGCGCGGCCGGCTGCAGCTCGAAGCGGCGAACGCCGAGAGCATCGCGCTCCCGGGCGAGCTCCGCGTCACGGAGCCCGAGTCGCGCATCCATGCGATCGGACGCGGCAACGCGATCTGGATGGCCGTGCTCGGCAGCGGCGCGGCCTGGCGCCGAGCGTTGCGCGGAGTGATCGAGATCCCGACGCCGGAGCCGGTGCTGCTGCCCGCGCGGCATCATGCCGATCATGCGCTGCGCCGGCGCGCGATCGCGCTCGCGCGAGCCGACGATCGCGACCGTTCCGACAAGGCCGAGGCGCTCATCGAAAGCATCGCCTCGCTGCAGGATGCCTTCGCGGCCGCGATCGCGCGCTGTCCGGGCCGTACGTTCGCGCAGCGGCGGCAGGTGTTCCTGCGCCTGCAGCGCGTGCGCAACTATCTCGCGGCGAACTGTCATCTCGACATCGACAACGAAGCGCTGGCGCGCATGGCGAGCTATTCGCCCTGGCACTTCATCCGCGCGTTCCGCGCCGCGTACGAGGAAACGCCGCACGCGTATCTCGTGCGCCTGCGTCTGGAACGCGCGCGGCGCCTCCTGTGCACGAGTCCGCTCGCGATCGCGGAAATCGCGCTGGCCAGCGGTTTCGAGAATCGCTGCGCGTTCTCGCGGCTGTTCCGCGAGCGTTTCGGCGTGACCGCAGGCGCGATCCGGCGCGGCGATCGCGAAATCGGCGCGCCGGCATCTGCGGCGGGGTTCTGAGAGCGCGCCGCGGTCCGCGGGAACGATGCGCGATGCACGGGCGATGCCGCGGCGTGTTCGTTCCGATCCATCGCGCAATTCCGGCAACGCCGCATGCCCGCCCACGGCAACGTCCGGCCTTCACGACTTTTTAAGTTCTCGTCGAGCACGGGCCGCACGCGCGCGTCCGGTTTTTGGCTACACGACAGGAGAAGAACACATGTTCAATACGCTGCTCCGAGACGCGATCCGTCGCGGTTTGCGCACGTACGGGATCGCGGGAGCCACGCTGGCTTGCGGGTCCGCGGCCGTTTCCGCCGTTGCGCAAGACGCCCCGCAGGACCAGAGCAATCAGCAGCTGGAAACGATCACGGTGACGGGCTCGAACATCCGTCGCGTGGATATCGAGACATCGAATCCGATCATCACGATCGACCGTTCGGCGATTCAGAAGAGCGGCAAGCTGACGCTGGGCGATCTGGTCCAGCAGCTGCCGGCGGTGACGGGCCCGAACATCAACCCGCAGGTGAACAACGGCGGCGGCACGGGCTTCTCGTCGATCGGCCTGCGCGGCCTCGGCTCGCCGCGCACGCTCGTGCTGATCAATGGGCACAGGTTCCTCTCCGGCAACCCGAACGACATTCCCGCGAACATGATCGAGCGCATCGAGGTGCTGACCGACGGCGCCTCGTCGGTGTACGGCTCGGATGCGGTCGCGGGCGTCGTGAACTTCATCCTGCGCAGCGACTATCAGGGCGCCGAGTTCTCGGCGAACTACGGCATCTCCGATCACGACGACGGCGAAAGCAAGGGCTATCAGTTCACGTTCGGCCAGAGCTCGGACAAGGGCTCGATCATGGCCGGCATCAGCTACAACAAGATCGACCAGGTGCTCGCCGGCCACCGCGATTTCTCGAAGAACTCGGTGTCGCTGTACGGCACCGTCAACACGCCGCCGTTCGGCAGCGTCGGCGGTTCGACGTCGTCGGCGTTCGGTCATATCCAGACCCCTGACGCGTTCCGCGACATCTATCCGTGCGCGTTCCTCGCACGTAATCCGGGTGCGTCGGGCCTCAACGTCGCGACGGACTACCACTGTTACGTCAACA
>DAISJF010000291.1:0-3635 GCA_036821625.1 Rhodanobacteraceae bacterium | reverse complement strand
GACGCCGGCGGTGCGCAGCGCGGTCGGAATGCTCGTGATCTTCTTGCGCGCCGGAAGGTCGATCACGTCGACCGTGTTGGCCGATTCCTGCGCGACGAACAAGTGCGACGTGCCCGGCAGGAAGGCCGCACCGCGCGGATGCCCGCTGGTCGCGATCGTGCCGATCGACTTCTTCTGCTTGAGGTCGATCACGTCGAGGTTGTCCGATCCTTCGTTGCTGGTCGTCAGCAGCGCGCCGTCGGGCGAGAACTCGCAGTGCTCCGGATTATGGCCCTGGGTCGGAATGCGAGCCTCGATCTTGAAGGTCTTGGGATCGACCAGCAGCACCTTGTGCTGGCCTTCCGCACAAACGGCGATGAGGTTGCCGGATGGCGCGACGCGCACGCCTTCGGCGTCCTCGCCGATGTCGAGGCTGTTCCTGACCGCATCGGTGGCGGCGTCGATCGCGACGAGCTTGTTGTGCTCGGCATCGACGACATAGAGCATGTCGCCCTTCGCGTCGGAATCGATCGCCTGCAGGCGCTTGCCGAGCGTGCCTTTTCCGGAAAGCGTGCGGGTCACGGTATCGGTCGCGGTGTCGATCACCGAGATCGTGCCGCTCTTCTGGTTCGGCACGTACGCGAACGGCGCGGCGGTAACGGCGTGGGCGCCGAGCGCCACGGCCAGCACGAGAGCCAAGCGCACGATGGTGGACGGGGACGATTTCGACACACGGACCTCCAACTTCTTCGCCGATCTCAGCGCCGATCTTTCAACCTGTGAGACCGCCGGCGCCGGCCCGGGTTCACCGCGCGGCGGCACTCGCGCGATCGACGCCGCGCGGACGCGCCGGCGATCGGCGCGAGCAAGCAACAACGCGCGCTGCGGCTGCGTATCAGCGCAGCTCGGGCGGCGTGCCGTACTTGTATTTCTGATCCGCGTTCGGACTGTATTTCGAGCGTACGAACGTGAGGATCCGCCAGAGATCGTCGCTCGTCTTGATCAACGTTCCGAACGGCGGCATCGGACCGACCACGTTCTCGCTGCCGTGGCGGCTGTAGCCGTTCTTCTGCAGCTCGTCGGAGCCGAGCGTGACGAGGCGGAACAGCGTGTCGTCGTCGCCTTCGTAGACCCATATGTCGTTGGTCAGCGGCGGGCACATGCCGCCGCCGCCGCCGCCGCCGTGGCAGCCGTTGCAGCTGTAGCTCAGGAATTTCTTTTCGCCATCCGCGACGATGTCGGCCTGGCTGTCGTTGTACGGGTTTTTCAGCTGACCCTTCGGCGTCTGCTTGACGAGATCGGGCGGTGTGATCTTCGTGTAGTCGACTTTCGCCGCGTCCGCCTTCGGCGCGTCCGCGGCCCTCGCTCCGTCGTGCGTGCAAATCACGGCCACGAGCGCCAGGGCGGCGAGGGCGCTTCCACTGAGAACTTTGTTCAACACAGCCAATCTCCTTTGATCAAGGGGTCTCGCGCAATTCGCAAAATCCTGGCTCGCTCTTCCGACGATTCTCGACCGGTCGGCTTAAGGGTCGCTAACCTCCGTTTGTAAATTCCGTGCAAAGCCGCTGAGATTGCTTCCCGCGCGCTTGCGCACGCGCGCAAAGCGCTCACGTCGATTTGCCACCCGTCTTGCGCGCTGCCTTCAGGAGCTTCGCGACCGCATCGCTGTTGTTCGACTCGGCGATCGTCAACGCCGTGCGGCCGTCCTCGCTCTTGAGGTTCGGGTCGGCACCGGCATGGATCAGCAGCGTCGCAATGTCGGTGCGATTGCCGGCGGCTGCGATCATCAGCGCCGTCAGACCGCCCGGATTCTTCGCGTTGACGTTGGCGCCTTTCTTCACGAGCCGCTCGGCGATATCGGTGGAACCCGAAGTCGCGGCCAGCATCAGCGGCGTGTATCCGCCCTGGCCGACCGCACGGTTCAAGTCCGCGCCGGCGTCGATCAACACGGCGGCCGCCTTCGACTTGCCGTTCTGCGCGGCGATCGCGAGCGGCGTCAGTCCGTCGCGTTCCTTGGTCAGATCGTGCTGCGCGCCGTTCGCGATCAGCGTGCGCGAGAGATCCGCGGCATCGGTCCAGCTCGCATACATGAGCGGCGTCCAGCCGGACAGGTCGGTCGCGTTCGGATCGGCCTTGTGCTCGATCAGGAACGTCGCAATCGGCGCATAGCCGAAACGCACCGCGTTGCCGAGCGCGGTGTAGCCGTCGCCATCGCGCGCGCCGGCATCGGCACCGTGCTCGACGAGGTAGCGCACGCGTTCGATGTCGTTGGCGATGACGGCATTGCCGAGCTCGGCATTCGGATCCGCGCCGTCGGCGAGCCATTTCTTGAGGTCGTCGACGGTCGCCTTGGGCTCATCGTTCGCCGCCGTCTGCGTCGCCGGAGTCGGCGCCTTGTACGGCCCGTGCGAAGGCAGATCGCCGTCGATGACGCAGTCCTCGCACTTCACGAGCGGCACGCCGTATTCGACGAGGATCGCGCGGATCTTGTCCTTGCTGTCGCGCATCGCCTTCTCGACGACGGCTTTCACTTCAGGCTGCCCGCGTGCGGTGGCCATCGCCATGTCGAACTCGAGCGGAATGCTGTCTTCCATCAGGTTGACCGGCTGGATCACCAGCGGCGCCTTCTTGATCGCCTTGTAGTAGCCGGCCATCGGGCCCCACACGGCGGCCATCTCGATCTTCTTGTCGACGACCTGCTGCACCGAATACGAAGGCTGGTCCTCCGGCACGAGATCACCGTCGTGCGAAAGGTATTGAATGACCGTGTTCTGCATGACCCCGTGCGCCGCGAGCGCCTGGCGTATCGCGGAAACCTGGTACACGCCGATGCGTCCTCGTTGCAGAACGGGATCGTCGAGATCCTTGACGACGATGCCGCTGTCCTCGCGGTAGACGAGCACGAACGTCGAGCGGTAGAGCGGAGTGGTCATCTCGGCGCCGTCGGTGTCGGCGGCCATGTCCATCCAGAGGTCGCAGTTGCCCGATCCGATCGTCGTGCGCATCAGCGCGCGTTCGAACGACGGGCGCCAGTAGTACTGCACGCCGGTGCCGAGCGTTTCGCCGAGCACCTCGGCGATCTTGTTCTGGAAGCCTTCGCCCTTCTTGTTCGACAGCGGCATGTTGCCGGGATCGGCGCAGACCGTGAACGAGGAGAGCTTCTCTTCGGCGAATGCGTTCGCGGCGAAGGCCGCGAGCGTGAGCAGGAGTGCATTGCGGAGCATCGAGTTCATGAGCGCACCTTTCATTCGGAACCCTTCTTTGACAGCGGGGATATTGCTGAATTCCGCGCCCACGCACCATAGGAAGGATTCCGAGGCTGATGCGCTCGGATCGACGCACCACAGAGCGAAAAACGCCCGGCGCCAGCGGCGCCGGGCGTTCAGGGTCAAACGGACAACAACAACCAACCCATCAAACGATCACATGCCTGCGGAAGAAGCGGCCATCGTTGCGCCGGGGCTCGCACCGCCGACGCGGAAGGTGTAGAGCTCGCCGCCCTGCGGGATGTGGTTGAGGCCGGCTGCCTTCGTCATCGCCGTGGCGCCGATCGCACCGAACTTGTCGTTGAGATCGAGACCCGCGGTGACAGGCAGGCCGATCCAGCCGCCGATGCCCGCAAACACCGAGATGTACTCCTTGCCACCGACCGACCA
>DAISJF010000290.1:0-3636 GCA_036821625.1 Rhodanobacteraceae bacterium | reverse complement strand
TGCGGCGCGGGTCGTAGTAGCTCGGCCCCTGCACCATGCCGACCAGCAGTGCGATGTCGGCCGGACCGAGCCCGCGCAGATCGCGCCCGAAATAGAACTCGCTCGCGGCCGCGAAGCCGTGCACGGCCTGACCGCCTTCCTGGCCGAGGAACACTTCGTTGATGTACGCCTCGAGGATGCGCTGCTTTCCGTAGCGCGCCTCGATGATCAGCGCGAGCAGCGCTTCGTTGAACTTGCGCGTGAGGCTCTGGCTGCGGTCGAGAAACAGGTTCTTGACCAGCTGCTGCGTCAGCGTCGACCCGCCCTGCACGACATGCCCGGCGACGAGGTCCGCCCAGAGCGCGCGCAGGATCGCGATCGAGTCGATGCCGTGATGGTGCTTGAAGTTGCGGTCCTCGACCGCCTGCAGTCCGGTCACCAGCAGCGTCGGCGCCTCGCCGAGCTGCACGATGCGGCGGTCTTCCTCGAGCGCGCCGTACAGCGTGGCGATGCGCGCCGGCTCGAGCCGCACGCTTTGCAGCGCGCCGCCGCCGTCTGCGTCGACCAGTTTCGCCACGCGACCCTCCGCGAGCGTCACGGCGATGCGCTTCTCGCGCTCGCGTCCGTCGAGGTAGACGAAACCGCGCCGCGCGATCGTGAAGCGTGCGCCGTCGCGGTCGTACGTCCCGGGCCGCCGGGCTGCCGGATCCTCCAGGTACCGCGCGGCATCGAGCTCGAGTGTCAGCACGTCGGGCGTCATCGCCAGCCCGGGCGCCAGCTCGAGCGGACGCGCATAGACGCGGCTCGGGATCTCCCAGGACAGATCTTCGAAACGGCTGCGCACCTCGCGATCGAGCCAGACCGTGTACGGCAGCACGAAGCCGATCGCGAAGCCGACGCCGAGAAAGAACGGCCCGCGCAGGAGACGCCATGTGACTCGGAGGAACGCGAAAACTCGGGCGGGTACGGACAAGCGCGGAATCCGGGCGGCGGCTCGGACGAGTCTACCCGCGCCGTGTCGCGCCTGGCGAGACGATTGCGCGCCGTTCCGCGATAATCCGCGCTTTCCTGGCCCGGGGTTGCCATGCACGCGTCTTCTTGCTTTTTCGCGGTCGCCGCGCAGGCGGATCGCGGGCGCGCCTGCGGCCCCGTGCAGATCGGCTGCTGACGGGCCGCCCGTGCGCAGCACCGCCGAGCGGCCGTTCCGCTTCTGCGTATTCGGCGCCGCCTCGCCGACCGCGGATGTGCTGGACGCGTTGCGATCGATCGCACCGGTTGCGTTGCTGGCTCCGGCGCCGTCCTCGCACACCGACGCGGCGCACGTCGAGGCGCCGGCGAGCGACGACCCTCTCGCCGTGCTGCCGATTGCCGCGCGCGCGTTTCCGCACGAGACGCTGATCCTCGTCCGCGCCGACGCTCGTTTGCCGCCGCACGCGACCGAGCGGCTCCTGCGCGCGCTCGAATGCGATGGCGTCGTCGGCGCCGCGGCGCTCGACAATCTCTCCCCGGAGCGCGCGCTGCCCGGAATGGAAAGCGCCGACCCGGGACACGTCGACGCGCTTTGTTTCGCGTACGGCGCGCGGCGGATTTTCGATGCGTCGCTGCGCGGCGCGGCGGTCAGCGCATGGCACGGCGCACGGCTCGCACAACTCGGTCACGCTTCTCCGGGCGACGCGGACGTGCTCGCGACGCACGGCCTGCGTTGCGTGCTGCTCGATCATCTGTACGTGACGGCGGCAACGCCCGCGCTGAAGACCACGACGACAACGAAGAACCCGCAAGACGCGCGCGATCCGGCGCCTCCGTCACCGCTCTCGACGCTGCGCGAGCGCGTCGCGATCGCGCTCGCGTCCGCTGCGACGCCCGATCTTCCGGGCCTCGATGCGCGGCCGGTGCTGCTGCACGTCCTGCACGGCTGGGGCGGCGGCGCCGAGCGCTGGGTGCGCGATTTCTCCAGCGCGTTCAGAGATGCGTGTCATCTCGTGCTCGTCTCGCGCGGGAGTTTCGCGCGACGCCGCCATGGCGAATGGCTGGAGCTTCACGACGGCGCGATGCGCGGCGCGCCGCGCCTGCGCATTCCTTTGCCGGCGCCGATCGCCGATACCTCACTGACCGACGGCACCTATCGCGAGATCCTGGCGCGAATCGTGCGCGACTACTGCGTCGATGCCGTCGTCGTGTCCTCGCTGATCGGCCACAGCCTCGACGTTCTGACGACACGGCTGCCGACGTTCACCGTGATCCACGATCATTACCCGCTTTGGCCGACGTTGCATCGCGACTTCGGCGACGCGCGAATGCACTTCGACGACGCGCAGCGTGCGCGCGATCTCGCCGCGCTCGGCGACGATGCCGAGTTCGCGAATCGCGATCCGAAGCACTGGCGCACGCTGCGCGATGCGACCGTGGCCGCACTGCGCGGCGCCGGCGCGGCACTCGTCGCGCCGAGCAACTCGGCGCTCGCGAATCATCTGCGCCTCGCGCCGGAGCTGGCCGAGCTGCCCCGGCACGTGATCGCGCACGGACTTGCGCCGTGGCCGAACGAAACGCGATTGCCCGTGCACGCGCCGGCACGCGAACGCGCGCGCCTGCTCATTCCCGGCCGCGTACGCCGCGGCAAAGGCGCCGAGCTCCTCGCCGCCGCGCTGCCGAAGCTGCGTGAGCACGCCGATATCTATCTGATCGGCGCCGGCGCGGACGCGCATGCGCTGTTCGGCGAACGCGGCGTGCACATCGTGCTCGACTACACGCGCGACGATCTCCCGGCGATCGTCGCGCGCATCGCGCCGGACGCGGCGTTGCTGCTGCCGACGGTCGCCGAGACCTTCAGCTACACGCTGTCCGAGCTGCGCAGCCTCGGTGTGCCGGTAATCGCGACGCGCGTCGGCGCGCTCGCCGAGCGCGTTCGCGATGGCGTCGATGGCTTTCTCGTGGAGGCGAACGCCGATGCCGTGGCGGATCGTGTCGCCGCATTGCTGTCCGATGGCGCAGCGCTCGAAGCGTTGCGACACGCACCGGCCACGCGTGAATCGACGCTCGATGAGATGGCCAATGCGTATGCGCGCATCCTGCATCTCGGTTCGCGGCCGGCGGCCCGGTATCCGCTGTCGTGGATCGACGCCGAGTCGCTGCGCGACGCCACGCGCGCGGATGCGATCGCGCGTTTGCAGCGCAGCGAACGCGCGCTCCGCGACGATCTCACCGCCACGCGCGCCGAGAGCGAGCGGCGCGGCGATTGGGGCCATGCACTGGACCGAGAACTGGCCGAGCGCACGCGCTGGGCACAGTCGCTGGACGAGGAGCTGCGCGACTTGCGTCCGCAGTACGAGCTGGTCGTCTCCAGCACGTCATGGCGCATCACCGCGCCGCTGCGCCGCGCGAACGCGCGTTTGTACGGATGGCGTGCGCGGTTCGCATTCCGCACGCAGCACGTCGGCGCGACGTTGGCGCGCGTGCGCGGCAGCCTCGCCCAGCGCGGTCTCGCCGGCACGCTGGCGCGCGTCGCAACCGAGCTGCGCGGCAAAGGACCTTCGCGCGCACGCGTGACGTTCGCGCCGCCGCGCGAGGATTTCGAGCGCTTCTCGGTGCCGGCGAGCGACACGCCGCGCGTATCGATCGTGATTCCGGTCTACAACAAGATCGCTTATACGACGGCAT
>DAISJF010000289.1:0-3638 GCA_036821625.1 Rhodanobacteraceae bacterium | reverse complement strand
CAGACTTGCCGCCACGTCATTCTGGAGAAATTGACGGCAAACTCACGCTGCTCGGCAACCGCGCGCGCTATGGTGATGATGACCGCGCGCGCTATGATGATTATTGCCGCTGTATTTGGGCGGGACGATGGAGGCCGGCGATGAGGGCGCTGGCGGTGGCTGAGGCAGCCGAACCTTGTGGCGTGGGCGCGATCGGCGCGACGCTTCCGTTGGTCAAACGGAAGCGCAGGAGTCGTGTCATGGAGTATTTTGCTGGGCTGGATGTGTCGATCGAGGAGACCGCGATCTGCGTGGTCGGCGACGACGGGAAAGTGGTGCTGGAGCGATCGGTGGCGACCGATCCGGCGCTGATCGGCGAGGCGCTCGCGCGCTATGCCGGGCGCTTGCGCCGGGTCGGCCACGAGGCGGGCTCGCTGTCGCCGTGGCTGCATGCCGGACTGCTCGAGATCGGCATTCCGGCGGTGTGCCTGGAGACACGCCATGTGCGTGCCGCGCTGTCGGCGCAGCGCAACAAGACCGACGCCAACGATGCGCTCGGGATCGCGCACATCATGCGCACGGGCTGGTTCCGCCAGGCGCATATCAAGACCGAAGGCGCCTATCGGATCCGCCTGCTGCTGGTCCAGCGCCGCAACCTGAAGCGCAAGTTCCTCGACCTCGAAAACGCGATCCGGCACTCGCTGAAGGTGTTCGGCGTGCGGCTGGGCAAGGTCGGCCGCGGCGGCATGGAGAAGGCGGTCCGCGACGCGGTGGCGGACGATGCGATGACCGCCGGGCTGATGGAATGCATGCTGCGGGCGCGCGCTGCGCTGTGGGCCGAGTACCTCGTGCTGAACAAGCTGGTGGTGCAGATCGCGATGCGCGACGAGCTGTGCCGGCGCTTCATGGCGATCCCGGGCGTGGGGCCGGTCACCGCGCTCAACTTCAGCAGCGCGATCGACGATCCGGCGCGGTTCCGGCGCTCGCGCGACGTCGCTGCCTACTTCGGCCTGACGTCGAAGCGATGGCAGTCGGGCAGTTCGATCGACGTCAAGGGGCGCATCAGCAAGGCGGGCGACCCCGACGTGCGGCGCGCGCTCTACGAGGCCGCCTCGGCGATGCTCACCCGGTTCAAAGGCCGCGACACGATCAAGAGCTGGGGGCTGCATCTGGCGAAGACCAAATGCCACGCCAAGGCGCGCGTCGCGGTCGCGCGAAAGCTCGCCGTCACGATGCACGCGATGTGGCGCGACGGCACCTTCTACATCGGCGATCCCGATGCGTCCGAGGCGGATGTCGCCGCCTGGAATGCCGCCAAGGCGCAGCGGCTGAGCTACGCGAGGTCATGACGATCGAGAGCATCAGCGCCGTCCCGGTGACGGCGGCAACCGCATAAGGAGGTCCGCGCGAGCGGCAGAGCGATGGTACAGACCAGGAAGACGGGAAGCACGATATCTTGCCTGTGGCCGGCACCGCTGGACCACGCACGAATGCCTGTGATGCTGCCCCGTGACTCCGATAGCGACATGTGCCGCGACGGTTCGAACGCCGCTTGCGAGCGGCCCGGCCACGCCGTCGATGAGCCCGGAAGAGTGCACGGCGTACCTGAGCTCGAATGCTTCGAAGGACTTCGCACGCATGCGGAGAAGATCGCGCCTTTTACTGCTATGGAGGAGAAATGGCGATGGCGAACACTTGCAGAGAAACGGGCCCAAATAAGAGGGCTCTCGAAATCGGGCGGTCAGCCCCCGGACGCGACGGGGAGGATGAGAGCCGGTAGATTCTTCGTGGGCGGGGCTCGCGGAGGATCAGGAGACCGAGCCATGGAACTACATGTAGGATTGGACGTATCGCTGGAGTCGACGAGCGTGTGCATCGTCGACGAGACCGGCAAGAAGGTGCTCGAAACGTCGGTTGCTTCGGATCCGGAAGCGATCTGCATCGCCCTTCGCCCGCACGTGTCGACGATCGCGCGGATCGGCATCGAAGCCTGCTCGACCGGTATCTGGCTGGCGCGCGAGTTGCGCAACGAAGGCTTGCCGGTGACCGTCGTCGAAGCGCGGCACATGCGCTCGGCGCTGAGTGCGATGCGCAACAAAACCGACCGCAACGACGCGCACGGCATTGCGCAGATGATGCGCATGGGCTGGTTCCGAGCGGTGCACGTGAAGCCGCTGGAAACTCAGCGCCTCAAGACCTTCCTTGCCAACCGTCGCCTGCTCAAACGCAAGCTCGTCGATCTGCAGAACCACCTTCGTGGCGCTCTGCGCACTTATGGCCTGAAGGTCGGCCAGGTCGGTGCCGGCCGGTTCGACGGCCGCGTGCGCGAACTGCTCGAGGGCAATGGCGATTACATGTTCACGACGATGATCGAGAGCATGTTGGACGTGCGAGCGGTGCTGTTCGAGAGCTTCCGTAAGCTGCACCGTATCCTGCTGCTAATCGTCAAGCACGATCCCATCTGTCGCCGCTTCATGACCGTTCCGGGCGTTGGCCCGGTGTCTGCGCTCTCCTACAAAGTGACGATCGACGATCCGACCCGGTTCACCAGATCGCGAACGGTGGGCGCACACCTGGGCCTGACGCCGCGCAAATACCAGTCGGGAACGAGCGTCGACTGGGGTGGACGCATATCGAAAATGGGCGATGTCGATACCCGCGGCGCGCTGTGCGAAGCGGCCGCCTCGATGCTGCTCCGCGTACAAAGCTACTCGGCGCTGAAGGCGTGGGGCATGCGCATCGCGAAGCGCTCCAGCATGATGTGCGCTATCGTCGCGGTCGCCCGGAAGATGGCGATGATCCTTCACCGCATGTGGATCGACGGCACCGACTTCGAGGCAAAGTCCGGCGCGAAGATCACCGAAAAACGCAAGCGCGATCCGCAAACGGGTCGCCTGTTGCCATGCTGATCACCAACGAAATGGAGCTGTAGGTTTGACGAAATCCCCGCGCGGGGAAGCGTCCTGACAGGGCGTAGAACAGGGTGAGCCCCTCATCTTGCCTGCTCCTCTCGCAAGGGATGAGAGCGCTGTGAATGCTTGGGACACCCCGTTCGTCACGACTGAGAGAGTGCGCCGATTACTATCGAGCGCGTAGTAACGCATGTCCCTGTCAAGAAGGCTCGATCGCACGTGTGGGTACGCAGGCGGACTGTGGTGGACAGCCCGCGAGGAGATGGAGTATGTAGACCGATGAAAGTGGCAATCAGGGCCATTTTTACTGCCCGATTAGTAAGGCGAGATAAAAGCGCCGCCGTCGGTCGGGGCGCAAATGGTTGTGGAGATTGGAGAATTTACGCCGTCACGCCAACTGGCCTGCCGTCGCCTCCGCCAATTTGTCCCGCAAATTCAACGCTCCGGGCGCTGGCAGCGGCACTATGAACAGCAAGGACGACGACTTTCGCGTTCGACCCGGCAAGCCCAAGCATCGCGGGTCGGGCAAGGTCCGGCCGCAGAGCCTTGCCGCCCAGGTTCGCCGCGCAGCCGCACGTGTTGGGTTCACGCGTTGCGGTCCCCGGCGAAGCGGCGGGACGGGGCGTCTAGGTCGAGGCCGGAGTGCTGCCCTGACCCGCAGCCGTTCGGCCGCCTCGCGCCGGGTCGTGATCAAGGCGCGAATCGTCCGTCATCATGGCCCCCGCTTTCGGGCAGCACCGCTCGCTC
>DAISJF010000288.1:0-3640 GCA_036821625.1 Rhodanobacteraceae bacterium | reverse complement strand
GGAAACCCATTTGCAGGATGACGTCGAGCTCGGTTTCGAGCCGGCGCGCGTAGTCCTCGCGCGTGAAGCCCGCGGCCGGCGCGTGCTTGGCGAGTCGATCCGCCAGCCCGGCGCGCGCGTTCGTGCGGATGAAGCTCTCGAGCGTGTGCTCGGCCGGAACCGGAAATGCCGGCAGGAAATACTTGCCGAAACTCAGCTCGAGGTTGCAGCGCTTGGCGAGCTCGACCGTGTTTTCGAGGAGCTCGGGCAGATCCTCGAACAGCGCCGCCATCTCCTGCGGCGATTTCAGGTACTGCTCGGGCGAATACTCGCGCGGCCGGCGCGGATCGGCAAGCACGCGTCCGGCATGGATGCACACGCGCGCTTCGTGCGCCTCGAAGTCGTCGCGGACCAGAAAGCGCACGTCGTTGCTCGCGACGATCGGCAGGTCGAGCGTTTCGGCGAGCGCGAGTGCGCCGTCGAGGAACACGTCCTCGTTCGGCCGGTGCGTGCGCGTCGCTTCGAGATAGAAGCGATCCGGAAACCAGCCGCGCAAGCGGTCCGCGCGCGCGCGTGCATAGTCGTCGCGTCCGCCGAGGATCAGCCGACCGATCTCGCTGTCCAGGCCGGCGATCGCGATGAGTCCCGCGCTGGCCTCGCCGAGCCAGCCGATGCTCACGAGCGCCTGATCGCTGTGACGTCCTTGCGCATACGCGCGGGAGAGCAGGCGCGACAGGTTGAGATAACCCTCGTGGTTCTGACAGAGCAACGTCAGGCGATGCGCCTGCGCGCGCTCGTCGCGATGATCGCCGATCCAGAGATCACAGCCGGCGATCGGCTTGATGCCGGCCGCTTCGGCCGCCTTGTAGAACTTGACCAGCGCGAACAGGTTGCTCTGGTCGGTCAACGCCACCGCCGGCATGCCGGCGCTGACGCATGCGGCCACGAGATCGCCGACGCGGATCGTCGAATCGGTCAGCGAATACTCGCTGTGGACGTGGAGATGAATGAATTCCGCAGACATGGCGGCGAGGCGCGGGAACAACCCGCAGCGTAGCCCCCGCTCCGCGGTGCGGCAAGCTTGACAGGAAGGCCGCGGACGCCACGGCGAAAATGCGCGTGGTGCCGAAAAAAAAGGGCCGGCGCTAATGGGCCGGCCCGCTGAAAGCACTGTCCGCGACTAGCCGTCGAAACCGCCTGCGAAGATCCGGTCGGTCACGTCGCCCTGGTACTCGTACGCGCCGATGTCGGTGAGGCCGTTGACGGGGCTCGGGTTGTCGTCGAGATCGTGATCGCGCATGCCGCCGGGCGCCGAGTTCGTGCCGGCATCGATCGCCGGCGATCCGGGCAGCAGGCGATAGTTGCCGTTCGCGGAATCGACGAACCGCGGATCGACGCCGAACAGGCTGAACGCTTGCGTCGCACCGCCTTCGAGGTCGGGCGAATCGCTGCCGTTGTTCCAGACCAGCGTGTTCCAGAACGTGGTGCCGACGCCGATACCGCGAAGGCCGAGCACCGGATTGTCGGCGATCGTGTAGTTCTCGATGGTGATGCTCGAGCTGTCGATCGAGTTTGCGAACAGGCCGCCCCAGGTGCCGCTTGTGATGAGGCCGTTTTTCGCGAGGACCTGCGAGGACGCGGTCGTCTGCACGAAGACTTCGTAGACGCCCGGATCGTTGGCGGTGTTGTTGGCGGTCCAGGTTTCGTCGAGCAGCAGCACGACGCCGCTGCCTGTCGCATTGATCTCTTCGGCGTCGCCGGTCGCTCCGTTGCCGCAGGCGAACTGCTGGTTGCCGTAGTACACGTTGCCGCGCTGCTGCATGCTCGAGGTGTCTTCCGAGTCGGTGAACACGCCGCCGCCGCGGCACGCGCCGCCGTTCGGATTGCTGGTGATGTTGTCGTAAATCGTATTCAGCACGAAATCGATGTGGCCGCCCTGGGTCGTCTGCACGAACGCGCCGGCGCCGAAGGATGGCGCGCCGTCGGTGCCGAGCAGCTCGTTCGTGTCGATCGTGTTGCCGGCGAGCGAGATCGTGGCCGCGCCCGAAGCCTGCACGGCCAGGCCTGCGCCGCCGGTCGGAGCCGAGGCCGATGTGTAGACGACGTTGCCGAAGATGATGTTGTCGGCCACGACGACGTTCGCATTGTCCCGCGCGCCGACCAGGAGACCGCGCGTATAGAAGCCGGACGAACCGGAGCCCGAGTTACCGGTGCCGTCCAGCGCGAAACGGTTGACCGAGACGATGGCATCGCCCTGGACGATCGCCGAGATGATCGGCGCGTCTTCGCCGTCGCCGATCAGATGCGTCGTGTAGCCCGTCGGCTGGCTCTGGAAATCCGGGGCCCATCCGCCGCTCAGGACGACGTTCACGGCTGTCGTGAAATCGACGCGCTCGAGGAGCATGCAGAGCGCGACGCAGTACTCGACGCGGACTTCGTCGCCGCCGTTGGCGATCGCGGCGTTCACGCCCTCCTGGATCGTCGCGAACGCGCCGTGCGGGCCGACCGTGACGACCGCCTCGGCGGCCGGTGCGCCGAACGCGAGCACGCCGAGCGCGAGCCGCAATGCGATCGGCAGGGTCGAGCGAAGGGATACGAGCGGAACATCGGTGCGCATGGTCGTCTCCGTGGTGACTCGGGACGACCTATTGGGAACACGGCGCGCGCGATTACCGGATGCCTCCCGTGAAGCCTCGGCGCGACGGCGCCGCCCCGTCCGGGCCGGCGGGCGGGATCGCGCGCCGGCAGGGCCACGCGCCGGGGGCGGGCGGCCTGTGCGTAATTTCGTACGAAGATTTCCTGATTAGTCGTAGTGACTCCGGCAAGAACGTGATGTAAATCACGTTTTCTTGGTAGTCTGTCAGGTCCACGCCGGGGGGACGGCGACGCGAGGCGGCGATGGCTGCGGGGGCGGCAAGCTTCGGGTATCGCGCGTTCATCAGCTACAGCCACCAGGATCAGGCCTGGGCGCAGTGGCTGCATCGAGCGATCGAGACCTACAGGGTCCCGAGCCGTCTGGTCGGCAAGACCACTGCGGCCGGAACCATCCCGCGACGGCTCGTGCCGATTTTCCGGGATCGCGACGAACTGGCGAGTGCGACCGACCTCGGCCGAAAGGTCAACGAAGCGCTTGCAGCGTCCGCGAATCTGATCGTGATCTGCTCGCCCGCGGCCGCGGCATCGCGCTGGGTGGGCGAGGAAGTGCGCGCGTTCAAGCGTCTCGGGCGCGCCGATCGCATCTTTTGCCTGATCGTCGCGGGCGAGCCGTATGCAACGGAGCTTCCCGGCCGCGCAGGCGAGGAGTGCTTCAGCGAGGCGCTGCGCTTCGTCATCGACGATCAGGGCCGTCTGACCCAGGAGCGCACCGAGCCGATCGCGGCCGATGTGCGGCCCGGCAAGGACGGCAAGGCCAGCGCGCGGCTCAAGCTCATCGCCGGGATGCTCGACGTCGGCTTCGACGCGCTGAAGCAGCGCGAGCAGCAGCGGCGCAACCGCAAATGGGCTCTGCTGGCTGCCGCGTCGTTTGCCGGCATGCTGGTGACCGGCGGTCTCAGCGTCTACGCGCTGCGCGCACGCGGCGAAGCGATCGCGCAGCGCGGCGAAGCCGAAGGCCTGATCGAGTTCATGCTCGGCGGGCTGCGCAAGAAGCGCGAACCGGGCG
>DAISJF010000287.1:0-3656 GCA_036821625.1 Rhodanobacteraceae bacterium | reverse complement strand
CCAACGACCCTCTGATTAACAGTCAGATGCTCTAACCGGCTGAGCTATTCGGGCGTAGCCGCCTATTGTCTCGGGCGGCTCTCCGAGCGTCAAGCGCGGTTCTGGTCGAGAACCTTCTCGCACGCGAGTGCGGCGCTCTCGGTGGGCTTGCCGCTGCGAACGCGGCCCGCATTGTTGATGACCAGCGCCGTCGCCTCGTCGCGGCCGCGGCGGTCGCAGACCGTGAGCGTGACGTTCGAGCCCGCGGAGGTCCCGTCGGGCCGGTAGTGGACGCGCGTGCGGCCGGCCGTGCTCACGATCGCGACGCCGGACTGTGCTTCGCCGACGGCGAGCAGATCTTCGGCGGCGTCGCGATCGCCGTCCTGGTCGGCGTCGATGAAGACGATCCAGCCGTGTTGCCATTCGGTCGTGTGACCACAATATTGCCCATCGACGCTCGGGCAGACCACGGCGTGGATGGACTTGGTGGCCGCGAAGATGCGGGCGGTGTTGAGCGCGGTCGTGAGCGCACTGCGCGATGTCTGCGCCTCGGTGCTCCGGATCAGATTTCCGAAGGCGGGTGCGGCGGCGGCGATCAGGGTCGCGAGCACCGCGAGCGTCATCAGGAGCTCGATCAGGGTCAAGCCGCGGTTCCGGCGGATCGTGGTCTGCATGGCGAAATCTCCGTGAGTGGATGGGCCGCCATGCTAGGCATTGCATCGCGCGACGACGATCGCGGGTTCGCAGTCGATGCTGTAGGAAATGAACGACGCCGACCGCAGGAACCTGCTCGGCGAGGAACCTTATAATCGTCTGCTTGCCGACACGCACCGATGACCGATCGCTTCCAACTCGTCGCTCCGTACAAGCCTGCCGGCGATCAGCCGGAAGCGATCACGCGCCTGACCGAGAACTTCGAGGCCGGACTCGCGCGGCAGACGCTGCTCGGCGTCACGGGGTCGGGCAAGACCTACACGATCGCAAGCGTCATCGAGCGGATCCAGAAGCCGACGCTCGTGCTGGCCCCGAACAAGACGCTGGCGGCGCAGCTCTACGGCGAGTTCAAGGAGTTCTTTCCGCACAACGCGGTCGAGTACTTCGTCAGCTACTACGACTACTACCAGCCCGAAGCGTACGTGCCGTCGAGCGACACGTATATCGAGAAGGACGCGTCGATCAACGAGCACATCGAGCAGATGCGCCTCTCGGCGACCAAGGCGCTGCTGTCGCGCTCGGATGCAGTGATCGTCGCGACCGTATCCGCGATCTACGGCCTCGGCGATCCCGAGGACTATCTCAAGATGCGCATGCACCTGATGCGCGGCGAGCACACGGACCAGCGCCAGCTGATCCGGCACCTGACCGAGCTGCAGTACACGCGCGGCGACTACGAGCTTCGCCGCGGCACCTATCGCGTGCGCGGCGAGGTCATCGACGTGTTTCCGGCCGAATCGGAATCCGAAGCACTGCGCATCGAGCTGTTCGACGGCGACATCGAGAACCTGTCGATCTTCGATCCGCTGACCGGCGAGGTCATGCGCAAGGTGCCGCGCTACACCGTGTATCCGAAGACCCACTACGCGACGACGCGCGACAGCGTGCTGAACGCGATCGAGACGATCAAGGCCGAGCTCAAGGAACGCCTCGAGGTGCTGTACAAGGCGAACAAGCTGGTCGAGGCGCAAAGGCTGCAGCAGCGCACCCAGTTCGATGTCGAGATGATGGCGGAGATCGGCTACTGCCAGGGCATCGAGAATTACTCGCGCCACCTGACGGGCCGTGCGCCGGGCGAGCCGCCGCCGACGCTGTTCGATTACCTGCCGCCGGACGCGCTGCTGGTCGTCGACGAATCGCACGTGACGATTCCGCAGCTCGGCGCGATGTACAAGGGCGACCGCTCGCGCAAGGAGACGCTGGTCGAGTTCGGGTTCCGGCTGCCGTCCGCGCTCGACAACCGGCCACTCAAGTTCGAGGAATGGGAGAACCGCGCACCGCGCACCGTGTTCGTGTCGGCGACGCCGGGGCCGTACGAGATCGCGAATTCATCCGGGAACGTGACCGAGTTGGTCGTGCGGCCGACCGGCCTCGTCGATCCGGACGTCGAAGTGCGTCCGGTGCGCACGCAGGTCGACGATCTGCTTTCGGAGATCGGCGAGCGTGTCGGGGTCGGCGATCGCGTGCTGGTCACGACGCTGACCAAGCGCATGGCCGAGAACCTCACCGAGTATCTCGAAGAGCACGGCGTGCGCGTGCGCTATCTGCATTCGGACATCGAGACGGTCGAGCGCGTCGAGATCATCCGCGATCTTCGACTCGGCAAGTTCGACGTGCTGGTCGGCATCAACCTTCTGCGCGAGGGCCTGGACATGCCCGAGGTCTCGCTGGTCGCGATTCTCGACGCCGACAAGGAAGGTTATCTGCGTTCCGCGGGCTCGCTGATCCAGACCATCGGCCGCGCGGCGCGCAATCTGCGCGGCAAGGCGATCCTCTATGCCGATCAGATGACGAAGTCGATGCGGGCCGCGATCGACGAGACCGACCGCCGGCGCAACAAGCAGATCGAGTACAACGCCGAGCACGGCATCACGCCGAAATCCGTGGTGAAGAAGATCACCGACATCATGGAAGGCGCGCGCGCCGACGCCGATGGCGAGCGCGCACGCGGACGAGGGCGCGGTGCGGGCGGCGCGCGCCGCGTCGCCGAGCCCGCCGCGGACTACCGCATGCTGAGCCCGGAGCAGATCGCCGCGACGATCCGAAAGCTCGAAACGCAGATGTACAAGCATGCGCAGGACCTCGAGTTCGAGGATGCCGCGCGCGTGCGCGACGAGATCCACCGGATTCGCGAGCAGGGCTTGATCGGATAGCGGTGTTGGGGGCTTTCTCGCGGGTCTTTCGCGGTCCGCCTCGAAGCCCAGCGACGCGGTTGTCCGCCCCGCAACCCTGTGCTAACTTGCGCGCCCTTCACGGCCACGGCCGGCGAATCGGGCGGTTAGCTCAGCGGTAGAGCACTACCTTGACATGGTAGGGGTCACAAGTTCGATCCTTGTACCGCCCACCAACAAATCAGTCAGTTGCGACAAGCCGGCTCCGAGCCGGCTTTTTCGTAAGTGGGACCCGATGCCATGAAAGCCCCCGAGGACGCAAAGCCCCAAAGCTGGCAGCGCTTCTTCGCTGCAAGCGCCAACAATGCTGCCTGGACGCTCGCCGAGCTTCCCGCAGACGAAGTGGACATGCGGGAATTGCTCGATGCCGCGCATGCCGCAGCGTGGCATTGGCAGAACATCGGCACCGAGCTCAATCGCATGCGCGCGCTCATGCTGGTCGCTCTCGCGCACGCCAAGGCGGGGCTGGGAACGACGGCGCTGGCCTACGCGGAAGACATGCGCGCCTATTTCCTGGCGAGCCCGAGCACTCCGGACTGGGAGATCGCATTCGCTCATGTCGTTCATGCGCACGCAGCTTGGGCCGCAGGCGCCGAGGAATCGCATGCCCGCTCGTGCGCGCAGAGCGCACAAGCCATCGCGGCGATCGCCAGTGCCGAAGACCGCGATGTCGTCCAGCGCGTGTTCCGGCACGTGCCGACGCCTCGAGCAAAGCCGGATTCGAGCGCGTGAGTCGAGTCCCGTTTCGCCGTGCATCCGATCCTGAACAAGCCGACGCCACTCCGCAATTCG
>DAISJF010000286.1:0-3661 GCA_036821625.1 Rhodanobacteraceae bacterium | reverse complement strand
CCGGCATTGCGGCCACCAGCCGACGAGCCCGACACCGAGCACAAACCACAGCCCGTAACCCGCGCCCGACAGCACGGTGAAAACGATGATCGAGAAGGTCGGACGCATCGTTCGGCGCGAGGCTCAGCGCGACAACGCGCGATCGAGCCAGCGCAGCACGCCTGGCAGCTGTTCGCGATCGAATGTCTCGCTGCGCGCCGGTGGTTTCGGCGCATCGTCGCCGCCGTCGCGACGCGGCCGTGGCGGCAGGTAGCGGTTGACCGGCTTGTAGTCGAATTCGGGCATCAGCGCGTAGCCGCCGCGCTCGGCAACGAGCTGCGAGATCGCCGAATCCGGATCGCCGAGATCACCGAAATGCCGCGCGCGCGTCGGGCACGCCGCGACGCAGGCCGGCTGTCGATCGGCCGGATCGAGCGTCTCGTTGTAGATGCGGTCGATGCAGAGCGTGCACTTCTGCATCGTGCCGCGCTCCATCGAGAACTCGCGCGCGCCGTACGGGCACGCCCATGCACAGAGCTGGCAGCCGATGCATTTGTCCTCGTCGACAAGAACGATGCCGTCCTCGGCGCGCTTGTAGCTCGCGCCGGTCGGGCACACGGTCACGCACGCGGGCGTTTCGCAGTGGAGGCACGAGCGCGGAAAGTGGATCGTCCAGGCGGGAGGCGTGGGACGGGAGGCGGGAGGCGAAAAAGCGGCGTCTTCCGCCTCCCGCCTCCCGTCTCCCGTGACTTCATACGTGTGCACGCGGTTGAACCACACGCCCACCGGATCCGCGCCGTACGGATCGCTGTCCGGCAGCGGGCCGAAGTCGCCGCCGTCGTTCCATTCCTTGCACGCGACCGCGCAGGCGTGGCAGCCGACGCAGGTGTCGAGATCGATCACGAGGCCGAGCTTCTTCGCGGCGGGCGGCGGCAGTGTCGTCATGTCGCGGCGCGCTTGCAAAACAGGAACGTGTTGGATACCTCGCCGGATCGCATGCCGGTGTAGGGGTCTTCGATGACTTCGAGCAGCTCGAGTCCGTGCTGCAGCGCCGACCGCATGATCACGCGCTGCGGCAGCACGTGCATTTCCATCTCGCCCTTGCCGACGTCGTCGCGCAGATAGGCCTCGAGCCCGAACGAATAGCCGGCACGGTACGTCGGCACCTGGAAATACGCGATGCCGCCGGGTGCGAGCCGAGCGAACACGCGTTCCAGGATCGCCTTGATCACCGGCGGCGGATTGTGCTGCAGCACGATCACCGAGAAGAACATGTCGAACGACGGCAACGAATCGAGCGTCTCGACCGTCGCGAGGCGATGAAACTCGACATTCGTCGCCCCCTCCGCGTCGAGATGCTGACGCGCGAGAGCGAGATGGCTGGCCGAAACATCGGTACCGATGACGCGCGCGCAGCGTCGCGCCAGCCACGCGGTGACGCGGCCGACGCCGCAGCCGAGCTCGAGGCATGTCGCGTCGTTGTGCTGGCCGATACCGGCGCGTGCCAGCGCCGCATTCAGGCGGTCTACGCTGTCCTTGCCGCTGGCGTTGAACGCTTCGATCGTCGAGGCGATGCGCCCGGCCTTGAACTTCTCGTCGGTGATCACCGAGAAATGCGGCTCCGTATCGCCGAACTGCGTCCAGGTCTTCGCGATGTGAGCGAGCAGCCGCCCGATCGCGACCGGATCGTCGACGTCCTCTATCCGCATCGGCGACTCATGTCCGTTGAGAGAAGGGCGCGCTCCGCCGCCGATCCGCTGGCGATACTCCGCCGACGCCATGAAGCGCCGCCGGATATCCGCCGACGTCGGCAGATCGGATGCGAGTTGCGCGACGGTCGCGTCGCTTTCGGGCTCGCGATCGAGAAACAGGCGATACGCCCAGACGATCGCTTCGGTGCCCGCAGCCACCGGCCTGCTGCCGAGGCGTGCAAGCAGCTGACGGATCATGTGCGTGGCCCTCGCGGTCGGCGGATGCTGGTCGCGGGCGGGATCGGGATATTGGAATCGGGCATGAGTCGCATATCGTGCAGGTCGGAATCGAGAATGCCGCGTACGCTCACGTCAGCGGCCAGAACACGGGGATCAGCCACATCGACAACGCGCAGAACAGCGCGATCAGCGGAATGCCGATCTTCATGAAGTCGGTGAAGCGGTAGCCGCCGGCGTAGTAGACCATCGTATTGGTCGGATAGCCGACCGGCGTTGCGAACGAGGTCGCCGCGGCGAACGCGACGGCGATGACGAACGGACGCGGATCGGCGTGCACGGTGTGCGCGATTGCGATCGCGATGCCGACCATCAGAACGACTGCCGGATTGTGGCCCATCAGCTCGGTCAGGAGCGCGGTGAGGACGTACGTCATCAGCAAGGCCGCGACCGGCCCCTGATCGCCCACCAGACGCATGCCGAGATCGACCGCGTGCTGCGAGAGTCCGCTGTTCTCGATCGCGGTGCCGAGCGGCAAAATCGCGCCGAGCAGCACGACGATCTTCCAGTCCATGCCTTCGTAGAGATCCTGGCGACCGTAGCAGCCGAAAACCGCCATCAGCACCGCGCCTGAGATGGCCGCGACCGGAATCGGCAGCCAATGCAGGCCCGAGACCACGACGACGCCGGCCATGATCGCCATCGCGGCGAAAGCGCGGCGCGTCAACCGTCGCGTGTCTTCGCGCTCGCTCAGCACGATGAAGCGCTCGTCCGCGTTCAGCGCGTCGGCGCCGTCGGCGCCGACCAGCAGCATCAGCACGTCGCCGCTGGCGAGCTGCACGTCGCGCAACTTCTCGCGCAGCACACGGCCGCGCCGGTGGATCGCGAGCGCGATCGCGTCGAAACTGCGCTGCAGGTGCAGCTCGCCGATCGTATGGCCGATGACGAAGCTCTCCGGCTTGAGCATCACCTCGACCAGCACGCGCGCCTTGCCGTGATCGGGGCCGTAGCGGTTCTCGGGATCGATCTCGAGCTCGGCACGCTTGCGCAGATCCTCGATCTTCTCCCATGCGCCGCGCACCAGCAGCACGTCGCCGGCTTCGATGCGCTGCTCGCGCGGCGACCAGAGATGGCGGTCGCCGCGCAGCAATTCGAGCGGGTACACACCGTAGGTCTCGCCGGGCTTGAGCTCGGCGATGGTCTTGCCGACCAGCGGCGAGGCCGGCGTCACCTTGAGCTCGGTGACGTACTTGCCGATGCCGGCTTCGAGCGGCGCGCCGCCCTCGATCTCGCGCGGCAGGAGCCAGCGCCCGATCAGCATCAGATAGGCGATGCCGGCGACGGCGAGCAGCGCGCCCATCTTGGTGAATTCGAACACGCCGAAAGCCGGCAGCCCGTGCTTCTGCGCGAGGCTGTCCGCGAGCAGGTTCGACGACGTGCCGATCAGCGTGCACACGCCGCCCATCTGTGCGGCAAAGGCCATCGGCATCAGCACGCGCGCGGGCGGCGTGCGCGTACGTGCGCAGACGCGCAGTGCCAGCGGCAGGAACGTCGCGACCAGTGCGATGTTCTTGACGAACGCGCCCATCGGCGCGATCGCGAGCATCAGCGCGAGCGTAAGCAGCCAGGGTTGACGGATGCGAGCCAGCACGGCGCCGAGCGGTTCCAGCACGCCGGAGCGCTCGATGCCGAGGCTGAGTGCGAACATCGCCGCGACCGTCACGGTCGCCTCGTTGCTGAATCCGGCCAGCGCT
>DAISJF010000285.1:0-3663 GCA_036821625.1 Rhodanobacteraceae bacterium | reverse complement strand
AGCCGGCCTCGACGTGATTGAGCCGCAGCAGCGAGTGCGGAAGCTTCACCGGCTCGGCGAATTCGATATGGATCTGCCGCTCGGCACGCACGGCCTCGGTGCCGGGCAGCTTGGCGAGTCGCTTCATGCGCGACTGCGCCTGCTTGGCCTTGCTCGCCTTCGCCTTGAAGCGATCGATGAACGCCTGCAGGTGCGCGCGCTCGGCCTGTTCCTTTTCGAACGCGATCTGCTGCAGATGGAGCTGCTCCGAACGCTGATGCTCGAAGCTCGTGTAGTCGCCGGTGTAGAGCTTCGCGCGGCCTTCGTTCAGATGCAGGATGTGCGTGGTCACGCCGTCGAGGAACTCGCGATCGTGCGAGATCATCATCAGCATGCCGGGATACTTGAGCAGCCACTGCTCGAGCCAGAGCACGGCGTCGAGGTCGAGATGGTTGGTCGGCTCGTCGAGCAGGAGGAGATCCGAAGGCATCATCAACGCGCGCGCGAGGTTCAGACGCACGCGCCAGCCGCCGGAGAAATCCGAAACCGGCATCCGGTGCGTCTCGGAGCGGAAACCGAGCCCGTGCAGCAGCCTGCCGGCGCGCGATTCGGCGTCGTAGCCGCTGATGTCGTCCATCCTCTGATGCGCGATCGCTACGGCGTCCCAGTCCTCGGCCGCGATCGCAACGGCTTCGGCCGCGCGGATCGCGTGTACTTCCGCGTCGCCGGAAACGACGAAATCGATCGCTGCGTCGGGCAGCGACGGCGTTTCCTGCGCGACGCTCGCGATGCGCACGCGCGAAGGGAGATCGAGATCTCCGTTGTCCGGCTCGATCTCGCCCTGGATCGCCGCGAACAGGCTCGACTTGCCGCTGCCGTTGCGGCCGACCACGCCGACGCGCGCGCCGGCATGCAGTGCGAGATCGACATGGGACAAGAGCAGTCGTTCGCCGCGCCTGAGGGCGAAATTCCTGAACGCAATCATGGGAGTACCGGAACCGCGGTCAGCAATTGTAGCGGATCGGCGGCGCCGCGAGGCTGCCGCGGCTTGCGCAAGCGGCTTGCGAATTATCGCGCCGTTCGCGTTCTGAAAAAATCCAAGACGAAACGATGCAATCGCGGCAGAATCCGCAGCCGACACGGCAGACTCCAGGGGCGCTCGCCATGCAGGACATGACTCAGGGTTCCATCGCCGGCCATCTCTTGCGGATGTCCGCGCCGATTGCGATCGGCATGCTGTTCCAGACGCTGTACGTGCTGGTCGACCTCTATTTCGTCGCCCAGCTCGGCGACGCGGCGATCGCCGGCGTCAGCACTGCGGGCAATCTGCAGTTCATCGTGATGGCGGCGACGCAGGTGCTCGGCGTCGGCACGATGGCGCTGATCGCGCAGGCCAGCGGACGCAAGGATCAGGCCGATGCGAACCTCGTGTTCAACCAGAGCCTCGTGCTCGGGCTCATTGCCGGCGTCATCACGCTGATCGGCGGCTATCTGCTGATCCCGCTGTACATGAACGGCTTCGGCGCCGATGCACGTACCGTGGCCGCCGGTGCCGAATACCTGCGCTGGTTCTTCCCCGGCCTCGCTCTGCAGTTCGCGCTGATCTCGATGGGCGCAGCGTTGCGCGGCACCGGCATCAACAAGCCAACGCTGATCGTGCAGATGCTGACGGTTATCCTGAACGCGATCCTCGCCCCGATCCTGATCGCGGGCTGGATCACGCACATCCCGCTCGGCATCGCCGGCGCCGGCCTCGCCACGTCGATCTCGGTCGGCGTCGGCGTCGTGCTGATGGGCGTCTACTTCCACAAGCTCGAAAAATACGTCGGCTTCGACGCGCATCTGTTCCGTGCGCAACCGGCGGTGTGGAAGCGCATCCTGCGCATCGGCCTGCCGCCCGGCGGCGAGTTCGCGCTGCTGTTCCTCTATCTCGGCGTGATCTACTGGGTCATCCGCCATTTCGGCGCCGAGGCTCAGGCCGGATTCGGCGTCGGCTCGCGCGTGATGCAGGCGATCTTCCTGCCGGCGATGGCGGTCGCGTTCGCGACCGCGCCGATCGCCGGACAGAATGTCGGCGGCGGCCGTCACGATCGGGTGCGCGAGACGTTCCGCTCGTCCATCATCGTCGGCAGCTCGATCATGATCGTGCTCACGCTGATGTGCCAGTGGCGGCCGGAGTGGTTCGTGCACTTCTTCACCAGCGATCCCGCCGTGCTCGCCGTGGCCGCGACGTTCCTGCACATCATCTCGTGGAACTTCGTCGCGCAAGGCTTGATCTTCACCTGCTCGGGCATGTTCCAGGCGCTTGGCAACACGGTGCCGGCGCTGATCAGCAGCGCGACGCGCCTGATCACTTTCGCGACGCCTGCGATCTGGCTGTCGACGCGGCCTGGCTTCGAGCTCAAGCAGCTCTGGTTTCTGTCGGTCGCGACGGTCACTCTGCAGGCGCTGACCAGCCTGTGGCTGCTGCGCGGGCAGTTCCAGCGCCGCCTGATAGCGAAGCCGGTGCCGGCCGCCGCATAGTCTTGACCGCGCGCGCGAAAACGCACGCGCTACCGTGGGAGCGATGTCGATGAGCGCATTCACCGCCGTGCTTCTGTACGCCGCCTGGACCCTGCTGCTGCCGATCATTTACGCCGGAACGATTCGCGTGCCGGCGATCGCGGCCGGCCGCAAGCGCGCCGACCACTGGGAGCGCGGCAAGCCGAACGACGATCCGCCGGCGCTCGCGCGCGCGAAGAACGCACACCTCAACTGCACCGAGAACTTCGCGGTTTTCGCGGCGGTCGTGATCGTCGCCTCTCTGCTCGGCAGGATCGCGGTCGCGGACGCGGTCGCTGGCTACGTCGTGTACGCGCGCATCGCGCAAAGCATCGTGCATATCATCGGCACGTCGATGCCGCTGATCGCGCTGCGCGGAACGTTCTATTTCATCCAGGTCGTGCTGATCTTCTACATGATCGGGCGGTTGCTGTTCGCCTGACTCCGTGCGTCTGCTGCGTCACCCGATCAACCGTCGAAGCCGTCGCGGAATATCGCATCGCCCTGCCACTCGTACGCGCCGATGTCGACTGCGCCGATGCGCGGGTCGCCGCGCTGATCGGTCGGCGGCGCGCCGGTTGACGTGCCCGCGTCGATCGCGGGGCTTCCCGGCGAAATCGCCATCGTCTCGGTGGGTCCGCCGTTGTCGGCGGGATCGGCGAGCGCAGCGCTCGCGAAAGTCGTGCCGGGTGCGGCAGGCGACTCGGTTTGCCCGCTGCCGCGCGAGAGCGGCCACTGCAGGTTCGCGGCGCCTTGCGCGGCTGGATTGAGGATCGCCCATGGATTGAACGCGTTGCCGCCGACGTTGTCCTCGAAGATCACGTTGCGCAGCGTGAGGTGCGCACCCGTATCGTTCGCGATGCCGGCAGCGAAGCACACGTCGCAGGGAGCGGTGTTGCGTGCGATGGTCACGTTCTCGAGCGTGAGCGAAGTCGCGGCCTGGATCGACATCGCGCCGCCGAGACCGCTCTGCGCGGTGTTGCCAACGAACGTCGAATTCGTGATGCTGCCCTCGAGCACGCCGCCCTGCCCGAACAGCGCGAGCCCGGCATAGCCGGCAGCCGAATTGTCGCGGAACGTGCTGCCGCTGATGCTGAGCGGGCTGCCCTGGATATAGGCCCCACCGGCGAGCTTGTCGGTCGC
>DAISJF010000284.1:0-3664 GCA_036821625.1 Rhodanobacteraceae bacterium | reverse complement strand
GCGCACGCTGGCAACGTCGCCGAACGGCACACCCGTCTGCGCCATGCCGAAGGGCCCCGGGTTCATGCCGATCAGCAGGATGCGTCCGGCGCGACCCGCGCGCTGATCGGCCGATGCCTGCGAGATCGCGACCGTTTCGAGGCGCGTGAAGCCGGAATTCGGATCGAATCGCGGCTCGCGCGCGAGGCCGGTATCGACGACCGCGCGCACGCCGGGCAGTGTCACGCTCGATTCCGCGACGTTCGTCGCGAGGACAACACGGCGCGTGCTGCCGTCCGGCGCAAGCGCCGCGTGCTGCTCGCTCAGCGAGAGCTCGCCGTGCAGCGGAATCAATGTGGCGTCGATCGACGCGGCGAGCCGTGCGCGCGCCTGCTCGATCTCGCGCTTGCCCGGCAGAAACACGAGAACATCGCCCTCGTTTTCCGAAAGCGCCTGCACGACCGCGCGACGCAGCGCCGTCGGATCCTCGCCGGAGCGCGCGGCCGGATGCACGATGCGCACGGGAAACGAGCGTCCTTCGCTGGCGATTCGCGGTGCGTCGAACCACCGCTCGATGCGCGCGCCCTGCAGTGTCGCCGACATGATCACGAGGCGCAGATCGGCGCGCAGGTTTGCCTGCACCTCGAGCGCGAGCGCGGCGCCGAGATCGCCCTGCAGATGCCGTTCGTGGAACTCGTCGAACAGCAGCGCGCCGACGCCCGAGAGCTCCGGGTCGTCCTGGATCATGCGGGTCAGGATGCCTTCGGTGACGACTTCGATGCGTGTCGCCGGCGAGACGCGACTCTCGAAGCGGATGCGGTAGCCGACGGTCGCGCCGACTTCCTCGCCGCGCTCTGCAGCCATGAACTCGGCGGCCGCGCGCGCGGCGATGCGACGCGGTTCGAGCACGATGATCCTGCGACCTGCGAGCCACGCGGCGTCGAGCAGTGCGGGCGGCACCTGCGTCGTCTTGCCCGCGCCGGGCGGCGCTTCGAGCACGAGCCGCGGATGGCCTTCCAGCGAGCGCCGGAGCGCGTCGAGAATCGGAGTGATCGGATATTCCGCGCGGGGACTCACGCCGGTGATCGGTCGGTCGGGAATGCGACGAGTGTGCGGCAATCGCGCGACGCTGGCGAGCGCGACGCTGCCGTGGATCGCGTTCTTGCTAAGCGCACGAAGAGATGTCGAGAGGCCAAAAATGCCGATCCCGCCGGGCGGCGGGATCGGTCATGTCCTGCGTTTCGCGGGCGCTATTCGCAATTGAGCCCGTTGATGTCGGAGAGCCGCGTCCAGGTGCGTGATCCGCTGCCGGACGGGCCGCCGTTCGCGGCGTTGCCGTTGAAGGTGAAATTGAGCGTGTTGCAGTTCGACCAGCTGAAGGTCATCGTGCCCCAGTTGTTGCTGGTGACCGAACCGAAATTGCCGGCAAAACCGCCGCCCGTGTAGTAGTAGACCGGCGCATTCGCGACCACGTTGGCGCCGATCGGCGCGGTGCCCTGCGCGACCAGCCAGTACGGCAGCCCGAGCGTGTCGTAGGTGTACCAGGCCGCGAAGATCGTGCGCGACGTGTTGCCTGGGTTGTCGTAGATCTCGATGACGAGCCCTTCGCCGCCGTGCGCGGTGTCGTAGTACGCGCTGCTCATGTAGCCGTCGATCGGCAGGTTCTGGAATGCGGCCGGATAGTCGCCCGGCGTTGGCGAGTAGCCGTTGATCGGCTCCTGCACGGCGGAGGTGCCGAAGCCGCCGATGACGGGATCGATGATGAGCGTGAAGTCGTAGTCGAAGTAGGTGAAGCCGCTGCCCGAATAGGGATAGTTCTCGAGCACGTACGTCGTGCTCACGTAGACCGGACTGTCGTAAGGCCCGTCGGAAACGACCGTGTTCGGTTCCATCGCCGCGCGCACGAAGCTGGTGCCGCCGCTCTGAGAGGACGTCAGGTACGGGAAGGTCGGAAACTGGGTCGTGTTGCCATCGACGGTCGAATCGCGATCGATGCGCATCAGCAGCGCTGCGTTCGGGCCATTGTCGGTGTTGTACGGCGTAAGATTGCCGCTGCTGCTGCACGCGA
Source organism: Rhodanobacteraceae bacterium (assembly GCA_036821625.1). Lineage (GTDB taxonomy): Bacteria > Pseudomonadota > Gammaproteobacteria > Xanthomonadales > Rhodanobacteraceae > Dokdonella_A. The sequence goes on along the minus strand of DAISJF010000284.1, from coordinate 1,617 downwards.
CGCGCCAGAGGGTGATGGTCACGTTTTCCGGCGTCAGCGCGTTGCCGTTGTCATCACGCGTGTAAAGCGCCATCTGGAACGAATCGCTCGGACCGCTCGGCGTGGTCGGCAGCGGATCGGCGAGACAGCTGGGCGGGTAAGCACGATACGGATTGGCCAGACGCGGTCCGGAGCCGGTCGTCTCGACCGCGTTCGTACCCGCACCGGCATTCAGCTGCGCCGGTCGATCCATCATCATCTTGGCCATCCGCTCGCGGATCGCAGCGCCGCCGGATGCATGTGCGGCGGCTGCTTCGGGGGGCAGCTTGACCGGCTGGGCGGAAGCCAACGGACAAACGACGACGGCGGCGAGCGCGAGCGTCATGCGAATCAGGGCTTTCATCAGGTATTCCCCTTGTGGAAGGTGGCCTTGTAAGGCGACTCGTTGAAGCCCGCTCAGCATAGACGGGCGAAAATTAAGTCGCTGTGAACCGGAATTGTGCGCCGCGCCGGCGGCCTCGGCATAATCGCGCCCTTTCGTCGCACGGAATCCAGAGCGTGGACCTGGTCGACATCGGCGCCAACCTGACCCACGAATCCTTCCGCGCGGACTTCGACGCCGTGCTGGCACGTGCGCGCGCGCACGGGATCGGCCGCATCGTCGTCACCGGCGCGAGCGCCGGCGGCAGCCGCGCCGCGCTGGAGCTGGCCCGCGAGCACCGCGGATTCCTTTACGCGACCGCGGGCGTGCATCCGCATCACGCGCACGAAGTCGACGCGGCGACCGAGACCCTGCTGCGCGAGCTCGCCGCGGAGCCCGAGGTCCGCGCCATCGGCGAGACGGGGCTCGACTACTACCGCAACTATTCGCCGCATGCGGCCCAGATCGCCGCGTTCGAGCGCCAGCTTGCGATCGCGGTCGACACCGGCAAGCCCGTGTTCCTGCATCAACGCGACGCGCATGCGGACTTCATCGCGTGTCTGGACCGGGTCCGCGATCGCATCACGCGCGCGGTCGTGCACTGTTTCACCGGCGAGCGCGACGAGCTCGTCGCATATCTCGATCGCGGGTGCCACGTCGGCGTCACGGGCTGGATCTCGGACGAACGGCGCGGCCAGCATCTGCGCGAGCTGGTCAAGCTGATTCCTGCCGATCGCCTGATGATCGAGACCGACGCGCCGTACCTCCTGCCGCGCGACCTGCGTCCGAAGCCTTCGCACCGGCGCAACGAGCCGATGTATCTCGCGCATATCTGCGCGGCGGTGGCGGCGGCGCGGGGCGAGGATGTCGAGACGGTCGCGGCGGCGACGACGGCGACGGCGCGGGCGTTCTTCGGCATCTAGTGCCTTCGCCTCTCCCGCTTGCGGGAGAGGCCGCCCGAAGGGCGGGTGAGGGGCGTTCGGAGTAAGGCGTTTCGGATTGAAGCGCGAACCAAGAGCGCCCTCACCCCGGCCCTCTCCCGCAAGCGGGAGAGGGGGAATTACGGCGTCTTCGTTTCGCCCGCTTTTTGCGTACCGTCGAACCGCCCCGCGTCGCCCGGAAACACAATCGGGCTCGCATTGCCGTCAGCCGACACCGCGCTGACACCAAAGAACGCGTCGTCGACGACGACGTTCTTCAGCGTGATCGTTGTCGCA
>DAISJF010000283.1:0-3669 GCA_036821625.1 Rhodanobacteraceae bacterium | reverse complement strand
GCACGCGCATCTCACGATCAGCTTTTCGCTGGCGAGCCTGTGCCTGCCGATCGCACTGTGGATTCGGCGCTTCGATCCGGAGCCGCGTGAGTGAACAAGGTCGCGCCGCCGCGTCGGGGCATCGTCTGGCTGCTCGTCGCGCTCTGGCTCGCCGGAACGCTGCGCGCGTTGCTGCTCTGCCTGCACGATCCGCTGTACGCGTACGCGAACAGCTACGACCAGACGCGCTATACGACTTGCTTCCACTTCTATCCGGATCGTCCGGCCGATGTGCCGCCGCAACAGCACAGTCCCGACGCTCCGTATGCGCGCTATCGCTTCGTCACGGTCCCGGATCCGATGTGCTACTGGTCGTCCGAGCTCGTGTTCGGCGGCTTGACGGCGCTGATCTGGAAGAGTGCCGAAGTCATCGGCGGCGGCGGCGTTCACGACGCGCGCGTCGTCGCGCTGCTGCAGTGGTCGGCATTGCTCGCGCTATCGATCGCACTCTCGCGCGCATGGCTGCGCCGAAACGAGACGCGCGCGGCGGTCACGAACGCGGCGCTGGTCCCGCTGGTGTTCGCCGATCCCGGCAACACGCTGTACCTCGCGACGTTCTACGCCGAATGGACCGCGCTGCTCGCCGCGTACGCGCTGATCGGACTCGTGCTGCTCTGGCGCGACGCACCGCGCACGCGCGCGCGCTTCGCGTGGATCGCGCTCGCCGCGTTCGCGCTCGCGACGAGCAAGATCCAGCACATGCTGCTGCCGATCGTGCTGGCGCTGGTCGTCATCGTGCTCGATCGCGTGCGTCTGCGGCGCACGACGTGGCGCGCGGCCGCGCTCGCCTGCGGCGCGCTCATCGGCGCGTACTTCCAATTCGTGCAGACTGCGCGCGAGGGCGCGATGATGGATGCGATCCGGCAGTACAACCGCGCCGACGTCGTGTTCACCGCGCTGCTGCCGCTTGCGGACGATCCGCGCGCGATCCTGTCCGAAATCGGCATCGATCCCGGCTGCGCGATCTATTCCGGCAAGCGCGCCTGGGAGCTGCCGGACCTGCCGGAGCGCGCGTGCCGCGGCCTGATCAACTTCACGCGGAGCCGCGAGCTCGGCGCGCTGCTGCGCCATCCTTCGCTCGCGATCAGGCTCGCAGGCGAGGGCGTGCTGGCGCTCGATCCGTGGATCGCCGACAACATCGGCCACGTCGAAGGAGGCGAGTTCGAGAAGCTTCCGGCATCGATCCCGAGCGTCGGCCGCTGGCTGCACGCGAGCGCCGCGGCGCGCTTCATCCTTCTCGGCCTGCCTTTGCTCGTGTTGCCGATCCTGCTCGTCCGGCCGGGACCGCGGCGCGGCAGCGCCGCGCTCGACGCGACGGCGCTGATCGTCGCGACGATGCTGGGCACGCTCGCCATCACGTTGCTCGGCGATGGCCTCGCGGATACGGCGAAACAGGGCCACTTGATCGTCAACGCCGCGTTCGCATGGCTCGTCGCAGGCCTTATCATGGGCATCCCCACCCACCGCCGCCGCGTCGTCGGAACCGACGACCGCGTCCGACCATCGCCGAGGGTTACGGGATGACGGCTTTGCCGGCTTTGACCGAACTGCTCGCGCGCCTCGGCGCCGAGCTCGATTTCGACGTGGTCAGAAACGTCGAGGGTGTGCATGGACCGGTCGACGTCGTCTGGCTCGACCGCAGCTTGCCGCTGGCCGCCGTGATCGCCGATCCGATCGATCTTTCGCAAGCGCCGGTGCTGCCCGTCATCGCATTCGCGGCACGGACGACTGCGATGTTCGAAGCCGCCGACCTCACATCGATACTCGCCGCTCTCGAAGGCAGCGGTGCACCGCTCGGCATTCTCGTGATCGGGCGCGACAGCCGCCAGGCCGCGCTCGCTCCGGCCGTGCAATCGATCGAGCAGCTGCGCAAGCAGGACGACGATCTCGCGGCGCGCCGTCGCATCGCCGATTCGCTGCGTGCGCAGCCGCGCTCGTCGGGACGCACGATCGTGATGTCGCAGAACGAGCTCGTTGAATGGGCGCGTCGACTGCGCGAGGCACGGCCGCGCTCGTATTCCGCGGAATCGCTGTTCAATCGCACCGGCGCGATCGATTGAAGCGGCGGCGCGTCGCTAGGCGTGCAGGCCATCGATCTCGACGAGCAGCTCGCGCCGGCAGATGTCGCCGCGAAGGATCAGCACGCGCCCGGGTCCGGACACCGCATCGCGCACGCGCCTGGCGACCAGCGCCGCGTCATCGCGAGCGCGAACGTAGACCTTGAACAGACTCCCGTCGCCGACGCGCGCGCCGGCGCTCGCGGTGCCGATCAGGCTCTCGATGTTGGTGAGCGTCTCGTCGAGCTGGGCCGCGACATCGTCGCGATGCCGCGATGCGGAACCGACCACCGCCGCCGTTCCGGAGATCAGGAGCTGGCCCGCAGCGGTCGCCATGCCGCGCGCGAACGTCGGCGGCGTCGGACCGTACTGGCGCGGATAGAGCCACGCATTGACCTGACGCGGATTCTCGACCGGCACGCCAGCGCTGCGCGAAGCGAGCGCATACACCTGCAGCACGCGCACACCGTCGTTGCGCCCGATCGCGGTCGCGGCGGGATAGCAGTCCCGCCACGATTCGGCGATGCCGCGCGCGCGACCGACGCAGAAGCGCCGGTAACGCTCGTCATCGCCTTCGCCGAGATTGATCGCGTCGAAGTAGTTCCAGAGGCGCAGCACGTGCGGCGTTGCGCTCGCGTGCATGCACGCGGTCAGCACGCGATAGGCCTCTTCGGCCGCGTTCGCGATGCCGTCTTGCGCAGGCTCTTCGATCTCGACGGCGAAAAAGCCGTAGTCGCCGTCGCTGCTCCAGCGCACGGGACCGTCGTGTCCGTGCCGGACCGGCGCGCTGCCGCGCCAGACCTCGACGACGGGAGCGCCGAGAACCTCGAGGCCGACCTGCATGTAGCGCGAATCGCCCGGGCGCGATGCGGCACCGCCGAATCCGATCACGGCGAGCACGTCGGGATGCGAAAGCAACTCCGCCGCTGAATCGATGGCATAGCCGATCCGCAACGGGGGCAACGTTGTTCCGGATTCGGGCACTACCTGGGGAGCAATAAGGCTGGACACGGACTCACGCGATACGCGCGGGATGCGCGGCCGCGCGGATGATACACTGCGCGCCCTTTTTTCCGCCCCAACGGGGAGCGCAGGTCGCTCTGAAGATGGATACGCCCGCAGCCGCACAGACGCCCGCCGAGCGCGAGCTCGCCGAGCTCATCGTCCAGAGCCTGAACATCGACTGGGTCAAACCCGAGGGAATCGATCCCGAAGCGGCATTGTTCGGCGGCGACCTTGGCCTCGATTCGATCGATGCGCTGGAGCTCGCGCTCGCCGTCTCCAAGCGCTACGGCTTTCAGCTGCGCTCGGACAACCCGGACAACAAGCGTATTTTCTCGAGCCTGCGCGCGCTCTCGGAGCACATTGCGCAGAATCGTGTGGGGTGACGGAAGCACGGTAGCCGGTAACCGGTAGCCGGTAGCCGGAAAGCCACGGCGCACCGAAGGCTGCTCTCCGGCTAACGGCTACCGGTTCCCGGCTACCGTATTTTTTTCCGCCCTCACGCCGAAATCCACCGCCGGAAAGCCACGACGCACCGAAGGCTGCTCTCCGGCTAACGGCTACCGGTTCC
>DAISJF010000282.1:0-3693 GCA_036821625.1 Rhodanobacteraceae bacterium | reverse complement strand
GCGGCATGCGGCCGTCGACCCACCAGATCGCCCACTCGCCGGTCTTCGTGTCGTATGCGCGGAGTCCGATGCCGTGGTACGGATTGCCCGGCAAGTCGAGGAAGTTGTCGTCGACGTTGCCGTAGCCGCCCATCAGCGGACGCATGGTGCAGGTGCCCTCGAACGGGACCCATTCATGGCTGTTCGCGAGCCGTTCCTTGAGCCGGCGGTGATGGACGCGCCAGTTGCCGATCAGGAAATCGAAATCGTGCAGGCCCGAGAGGTTCGGCGGCTGGTTGTCGGGTTTCGGCGCATCCTGCGTCGCGTGTGCGGGCGCGGCGGCCGCGGCGGCGGCGAATGCGCCGGCGATCAGTGCGGTGCGAATGTTCATGCGATGCCTCCTTGGTTGGCGGCGAGAGCATGACGCGCTATATATGTCATCCAATGACATATATTGCGCACAAGACTGAGCCATGCTCGCAAGCCGCCTCCTCTCGATCCTGATGCTGCTGCAGGCGCGCGGACGCGTGAGCGCGCGCGAGCTCGCCGACGAATTCGAAGTCGCGGTGCGCACGATCCATCGCGACATCGACGAGCTCAGCGCCGCAGGCATTCCGGTCTATGCCGAGCGCGGGCGCAACGGCGGCTTCCGCCTGCAGGACGGCTACCGCACGAAGCTCACCGGGCTCAACGAATCGGAAGCCGAAGCGCTTTTCCTGGCAGGACTCCCCGGCCCCGCCGCGCAGCTCGGCCTCGCCGATGCGCTGTCGGCGGCACGGCTCAAGCTGCTCGCGGCGTTGCCGCCCGGCCTGCAGCCGAGCGCCGAGCGCATCGCCGCTCGATTCCATCTCGATCCCGGCGTCTGGTTCCAGCATGTCGACGCGCTGCCATCGCTGCCGATCATCGCGCGCGCGGTCTGGAGCGAGCGCATGCTCAAGCTGCGCTATCGACGCGCCGGCGAAACCGAAGCGCATCCGCGCCGCCTCGGCCCGCTCGGTCTGGTGCTGAAAGCCGGCGTCTGGTATCTCATCGCGCAAAGCGGCAAGTCGATCCGCACGTATCGCGCGCGCAACATTCACGAGGCCGAGATCACCGACGAGCCGTACGCGCGCCCGAAACATTTCGATCTCACGGCCCACTGGCAGCAGGCGGTCCGCGAGTACGAGGCCGGCGTCTACCACGAGCACGCCGACGTCAGGATTTCGCCGAAAGGCATCTACATGCTCGACCTGCTCGGCCCGTACGTGCAGCGCGCGGCTGCGCAAACGGCGGGCAAGCCGGATCGCAAGGGCTGGGTGCGCTGCACGCTGCCGCTCGAATCGATCGACTTCGGCATTCGCGAGCTGATGCGGCTCGGTGACGAGGTGCGTGTGATGGGTCCGCCCGAGCTGCGTGCGCGGTATGCCGAGTCGGCGGCGCGCATGGCTTTCTGCCACGGCGTGCGGCGTCGTCCGCTGCGCACGCGCTGAAATGCGCGCTATCCGAACGTGAACGCAAACGCCTCGACGCCGGGATCGAGAAACTCGATCTCGAACGTGCGATCGGCGATGTGGCCTTTCACGCGGAGCAGCTGATAGAGACGCTGTTCCGTGACTTCGCCGCCGCCGTCGGTCGTCGTGTCGACGCCGTGGTCGTCGCCCGGCGGCTTGCCGTCGATCGTGACTTTGTACTTGACCGGCTTGCCGTCCGGCGGCGGACCGAGCACGAGGTTGAGATCGCGCGCGTGGAAGCGAAACGCGATGCGCCCGCCGGCTCGCGCGAGCTTCGCTTTCTCGTCGGCGATCGTCCAGGCGCCGCCGAGGCTCCACTGGTTCGTCGAGAGCGCCGCCGGAATCGAATAGTCGTTTTCGCGATCGTGCACGGCGCCCGACGGCGAGGCGAAGTTGTCCGCGCGCTCGTAGCCCACGTAGGTCTCGGGCGACTGCACGTCCGCGTTCGCGGGCGCGAGCGCGATGCCGCCCGCGTCGGGCTGCACGACGCCGGCGGCGACGTGCTGCGCACCGGCCTCGGCCAGCAGCTGCTTGATGATCTCCTCGGATTCGGCGTACTCGCCCTCGCCGAAATGGTGATGGCGGATGCGTCCTTGCGCATCGACGAAGTAGTGCGCCGGCCAGTATCGATTATCGAAAGCGCGCCAGATCGCATAGTCGTTGTCGATCGCGACCGGATAGTCGACCTTGAGGTCCTTGACCGCGCGCTTGACGTTGTCGATGTCCTTCTCGAACGCGAACTCCGGCGCGTGCACGCCGATCACGACGAGGCCCTGGTCCTTGTACTTGTCGTACCACGCGCGCACGTACGGCAGCGTGCGCAGGCAGTTCACGCACGAATAGGTCCAGAAATCGATCAGCACGACCTTGCCGCGCAATGCCTGCGCGGTCAGCGGCGGAGAGTTGAGCCATTGCACGGCGCCGTCGAGCGGCGGCATCGTGCCTTCGACCGGCGGCGCGGCCGCGGCACGATCGGCCGTCATCTTCGGCTTCGCCGCCATCATCATCGCGTTGCCTGAGTTGGAAGGCGCGATCGCCGAGGATGTCGCGCGATCGCCATTCCCGGCCGCCCTGAGCAGCGACTGCTCGATCGAGTTCGTGCTCGCGGTGGATACGCGCGCAAGCCAGCCGGTGTCCGCGCCGAGCGCGATCGCGACGACGGCCGCGAGCACCGCGACACCGAGCCCGCGTCGCACCCATTCGCCGGCGCCGAGCGATCGCTTCAACGCAGCGAACAGACGACCGCCGATCAGAAGCGCAGCCGCGAGCGACGTCGCCGCTCCGGCTGCGTAAGCGAGCAGCAGCGCAAACGTGCCGACGTTCGCGCCATTGAGCGCGGCGCCGGTCAGCACGAGCCCGAGAATCGGCCCGGCGCACGGCGCCCACAGAAGTCCCGTGCCGATGCCAAGAAGCACGGACGAGAACACCGAAGGCGCCGCGTCGTCCTTCTCCGCCGACGTCGAAAGGCGTGCGCCCAGCGCGACGAGCGGCTGCATCAACCGGTCGGCGAAATGCGGCAACAGCAGCGTGAGTCCGAACACGGCGAGGATCAGCAGCGCGACATAACGACCATACTGGTTCGCCTGCACGGCCCACGCGCCGCCGACCGTCGCCAGCATCGCAACCAGCGCGAACGTGATCGCCATGCCGACCAGCATCGGCAATCCGCTGCGCGTGAACGACTGGCCCGCGCGCGCGAACACGAACGGCAGCACCGGCAGAATGCACGGGCTCAGGATCGTGAGCACGCCGCCGAGATAGGCGAGCACGAGAAGCGTCATGCGCAGGCTCCGTCGCTCAGGCTTCGGCCTTGAACGTCAGCGCCACGCCGTTCATGCAGTAGCGCAGGCCGGTCGGCGGCGGGCCGTCGTCGAACACGTGGCCGAGATGGCCGCCGCAGCGGCGGCAATGCACTTCGGTGCGGAGCATGCCGAGGGTCGTGTCGTTCTCTTCGCCGACGGCGTTCGGCAATGGCCGATAGAAACTCGGCCAGCCGGTGCCGCTGTCGAACTTCGTCTTCGACGAGAACAGCGGATTGGCGCAGCCCGCGCACGAGAACGTGCCGCTGCGTTTTTCGTGATCGAGCGGGCTCGAGAACGCGCGTTCCGTCGCCTGCTCGCGCAACACGGCGTACTGGTCGGGCGTCAACAGCGCGCGCCATTCCGCGTCGGTGTGCGTGACTTCGAAATGCTCGCTCGGCGCGGCAACGGCGGGACGCATGCCG
>DAISJF010000281.1:0-3694 GCA_036821625.1 Rhodanobacteraceae bacterium | reverse complement strand
CCGCTCGGAAATCCAGCGCAGCGCCGCGAACTCCGTCGTGCGCAGCTCGATGCGTCGCACCAGATGAATCAGGAGCGGCAGCGCCAGCGCGGCGAGCGCGGCGAGGCCCAGCGGAGCGAGCAGCGAGAAGCTCATGCGCGCAGCCGCTCGCTGAGGGCGCCGAAGAAATGCTGGAGCGGCAGATCCGGCGCCGTGTCGAGGAAATATTCCGCATGTCGAATGCCCGCCGCGACGAACCGGCGCGTCAGGTTCGCGCGCGCGGCCGCGAAGCGTTCGAGGAATTCTGTGCGCACCGCGGCCGCCTCGACGCGGCGCTCGAGCCCGCTTTCGGGATCGAGAAAACGGTGGCCGCCGGCGAATGGAAAATCGCGCTCCTCGCCGCTCAGGATCTGCACCGTCAGCACTTCGCGTCGCGCCGCGGCGAAACGCAGCGCGAGATCGGCCGACGCATCGTCGAAGAAATCCGACAGCGCGAGCACGAGCGAGGACGGCAGCACGCGCTCCCAGAGCGGTCGCAACGCCGAGTCGGCGGGCCAGCCGCCGGCGCATTCGATGCGTTCGAGCTCGAGGAGGCATCGGTCGCGATGACGCGCGCCGGCATCGGCGGCGATCAGCGTCGGACCGCCGGCGCCGAGCGCGATCAGGCCGAAGCGATCGCCCTGGCGCAGGGCGAGCTCGATCGCGCACGCGGCGATGGTCTTCGCCGCGTCGAGCTTGCGCCATGCCGGTCGCGCGGCATCGGCTTGCGCCATCGAGGCGCTCGCATCGATGACGAGCCAGATCGTGAGCGGGCTGTCGCGCTCGGATTCGCGCACGAAGTAACGGTCCGAGCGCGCGTAGAGCTTCCAGTCGATCCGGCGCGGCTCGTCGCCGGGCTCGTAGGCGCGGTATTGCACGAACTCGAGGCCGGCGCCGCGACTTCGGCTTGCGTGCTGGCCGAGCCCGTCGCCGCCCGCGCCGCGCCGTGCGCGCAACCTGAGGTTCTTCAGGCGCGCGCGGACGTCGGCAGGAATCAGTGCAACGCGGGACATCGTCGGTCAGTCCGGATACGCGACTCCGCGCAGCAGCACCGCGACGACGTCATCGGCCGTGCGCTGCTCGGCTTCGGCCGCGAACGAAAGCAGCAGCCGGTGACGCAGCACGGGCGCGGCGAGCGCGATCACGTCATCGCGCGTCGCCGCGAAGCGGCCGTGGATCAGCGCGCGCGCCTTGGCCGCGAGCACGAGCGCCTGTCCGGCGCGCGGACCACCGCCCCAGCGCACCCAGTCGCGCACTTGCGCGAGCTTTGTCTCCTGCGGGCGCGACGCGCGCACGAGGCGCGTGATCCAGGTCAGGAGATCGTCGCCGAGATGTGCGTCGCGCACGAGCTTCTGCAGGTCGAGCACGTCGTCGCCGCGCATCACCGCGGAAATGCGCGCTTCGCGGCCGCCCGTCGTCTGCGCAAGGATCGTGCGTTCCTCGCTCTCGTTCGGATAGTCGACGCGGATGTGCAGCAGGAAACGATCGAGCTGCGCTTCCGGCAGCGGGTACGTGCCGGCCTGCTCGAGCGGATTCTGCGTTGCGAGGACGAAGAACGGCGAGGGCAGCGCGTGCGTCGTGCCCGCGTAGCTGATCGTGTGTTCCTGCATCGCTTCGAGCAGAGCGGACTGCGTCTTCGGCGGCGTGCGGTTGAGCTCGTCGGCCAGCAGGAGATTCGTGAACACGGGGCCGCGCTGGAACTTGAAGTAGCGCTTGCCGGTGCCGTGGTCCTCTTCGAGGATCTCGGTGCCGAGGATGTCGCTCGGCATCAGATCCGGCGTGAACTGGATACGGCGGAAATCGAGCGCGAGCGCCTGACCGAGCGAGCGCACCAGCAGCGTCTTGCCGAGGCCGGGCACGCCTTCGAGCAGGCAGTGACCGCCGGCGATGAGGCCGATCAGGAGCTGCTCGACGACATCGCGCTGGCCGACGATCACGCGCGCGATCGCGTCGCGCAGCGCGGCGAGCTTGTCGAGTTGCGTCGAGACGATTTGTTCGTTGATGGCTTGGGTCATTCGATACCTCGGCGCGACCTACGCAGCGCGACGTTCCATCGTCATCCCGGCGAAAGCCGGGATCCATTTTGCTTTTCCGTTGCGTTCCAGGATCAAAATGGATTCCGGCTTTCGCCGGAATGACGGAGTGTGTTGTCATGACGTCAACGCATACACGACCACGTTGACCGCGAATTTCGTGTTGTCCTCGGCGAGCCAGCGCTTGTTGCGCCAATCGTAGTCCCACTCGCAGCCGTAGTCCTTGTTGCTGTAGAGCACACCGAGACGGCCGTCGATCTCGATGCCCTTCAAGTATTCGTGGACGAGGTCGTCGCCCCAGCCGTTGAGCTCGAACGCGGTGTTCGGCGGGCCGTCGAATGTGAAGAAGCTCGAGAACACGGCGTGGTCCTTCGGCAGCTTCTTCAATGCGTCGGGGCCGAAGATCGAAACCATCTCGGCCTCGAACGATTTGGCGAAGAGGCCGTCGATGTCGTGGTTGCAGTCGTCGACCAGAACGAAGCCGCCGTTGCGCACGTACTTCTCGAAGTTGCGGCGCTCGTCGGGATTGAACTCGACGAGCTTGTGTCCGGCCATGTAGCAGAACGGCTGCGTCAGCATGCGCGGATCGGCGAGCGGCAGTACGCGCTCTTTCGTATCGACGCGCAGTGTCGTGTATTGCACCAGCGCATCGAGGAGATTCGACGGCATGCGCTGATCGACGTCCCAGTCGCCGGATTCGTACATGAGGCGGGTGAACCAGAAGTCGTAGGCCGATTCGGCGACCGAGTCGCGCATCAGCGAGGCGAGCAGCGCGCCGGCTGCGGCAGCGGTCGAATGGCGAAGGAAAACCCGGCGATTCATGGTGTGCGATCCCGTCGCCGGCTTGCGGGAGACAAATCGGCAGGAATGCCGATCTGCACGGCGGAGCCGCCGGAGGCGAGGTGCGTGGATGCACCGAGTGAACGTGGCCCGAAGGGCCGGATGAGGGGAGCTTGGAGGCAGGAGCGTGACATCGGGGCGGTGAACCAAGGCTTCCCTCACCCCAACCCTCTCCCGCGAGCGGGAGAGGGGGTTTTGGGGGTTGGTCAGTCGATCACACGGCGTCGGAGAGCGACGTGAACGTGAAATCGCGGATCTTCATCGGCGGAATCATCATGATGAACGGCGATTCGTCGTCGGCGACGCGGACCGGTTTGCCGAGCTCCTCGATGTTGTTGAGCATGATCGCCGGCGATTCGTTGAACCGGAAATTCTTGATCGGGTACTTGATCTCGCCGTTCTCGATGTAGAACGTGCCGTCGCGCGTGAGGCCGGTGAGCAGCACCGTCTGCGGGTCGACCATGCGGATGTACCACGTGCGCGTCACGAGGATGCCTTTCTTCGTGCCCTTGACGAGGTCCATCGTCGACTTGTCGCCGCCGACCATGATGATGTTGCCCGGCTGCCCGATCGCCTTCTTGCCCTGCTTCTGCGCCCAGTAGCGCGAGTACTGCAAATACTCGACGACGCCCTTGGTCACGATCGGCGTCTTCTCGCGCGCAAGGCCGTCGTCGTCCCACGGCACGACCGCCGATTCGGCATCCCACGGATCGGAGTAGATGTTGACGCGCTCGTCGAACATCTTCTCGCCGAGCTTGTTGCCGCCGCCCTTCTTCGAAAGGAAGCTCCGGCCTTCGTCGGCC
>DAISJF010000280.1:0-3700 GCA_036821625.1 Rhodanobacteraceae bacterium | reverse complement strand
GGCACCGGCGCGATCGTCGCGGCGATGACGACGTCGATCCCCGAAGCGCCGCACACGTCGCGCAACTGGGACTACCGCTTCTGCTGGCTGCGCGATGCGGCGTTCGTCGTGCGCGCGCTGAACCGGCTCGGCGCGACGCGCAGCATGGAGGAATATCTCCGCTACATCTTCAACCTTGCCGTCGCCGCCAACGGCGAGCTCGCGCCGGTCTATGGCATCCATTTCGAGCGCGAGTTGACCGAGCTCGAAGCGCCGGCGCTGAAGGGCTTCCGCGGCATGGGGCCGGTGCGCGTCGGCAACGAAGCCTGGCGGCAGCGGCAGCACGACGTCTACGGCAGCGTGGTGCTCGCCGCGATGCAGCTCTTCTTCGACCGTCGTCTGACCGTGGTGGGCGACGCGGCGGCGTTTGCGCGCCTGGAACACGCCGGCGAGGCAGCGTGGCGGCTGTACGAAAGCCCGGATGCCGGGCTCTGGGAATTCCGCGGGCGCACTGCGGTGCACACGTATTCGAGCGCGATGTCCTGGGTCGCCTGCGACCGGCTCGCGCGCATCGCCGCGCATCTCGGTCTCGACGAGCGCAGGCGCGTCTGGAGCGAGCGCGCGACGCACGTGCGCGCCGTCGTGCTCGAGCGCGGCGTGCATCCGAAGCGCGGCTGCTTCGTCGACGCATTCGGTGGCGAAGGCCTCGATGCCAGCCTGCTGCTGCTCGCCGATCTCGGCCTCGTCGCGGCAGACGATCCGCGCTATCGGGCGACCGTCGATGCGATCGGCGCCACGCTCGCTCGCGGGCATCACATGTTCCGCTATGTCGCGCCGGACGATTTCGGCGCGCCGGAGACGAGCTTCACGGTGTGCTCGTTCTGGTACGCCGACGCGCTCGCGGCGACCGGGCGCGTCGAGGAGGCGCGCGCGCTGTTCGAGCACCTGCTGGCCGCGCGCAATCCGCTCGGTCTCCTGTCCGAGGACATCGACCCTGCGACCGGCGAGCTCTGGGGCAACTTTCCGCAGACTTACTCGCTGGTGGGGCTCGTCAACACCGCGATGCGACTGTCGCGGGACTGGGAAAGCGTGCTCTAGCCATGGGCCGGCTCATCGTCGTATCCAACCGGGTCGCGCTGCCGAGGGAGACGCGCGCGGGAGGTCTCGCCTCGGCGCTGAACGCTGCGCTGTCCGAACGCGGCGGGCTCTGGTTCGGCTGGAGCGGGCGCATCGCGGAAACCAATGGCGCGCATCGGCTGCATTCGCTGCGGGCGGGCAACGTCGACTACACGCTGATCGACCTGACGCGCGCCGAGCACGAGCATTACTACCTCGGATTCGCCAACCGCACGCTCTGGCCGCTCCTGCATTTCCGGCCGTCGCTGCTCGAGTACAAGCGCGCCGACTTCGAAGGCTACCGGCGCGTCAACCGGCTCTTTGCCGAGCACATCGCGCGGCTCGCTCGCGCCGACGATACGATCTGGGTGCACGACTATCACCTGATCCCGCTCGCCGACGAGCTGCGCCGGCTCGGTGTCGCGGCGCGAATCGGGTTCTTCCTGCACATCCCGCTGCCGACGGCCGCGCTGCTCTCGATGCTGCCGCACCATGAGCATCTGTTCCCGACGCTTGCCGCATACGATCTGGTCGGGCTGCAGAACTGGCGCGATCGCGACGCGCTGCTCGAGTACTTCCGCACGGAAGCCGGCGCGAACATCCGCTCCGGCGGACGCATCGAAGTGAAGGGCCGCCGCCTGCGCGTGCAGACGTTCCCGGTCGCGATCGACACGAACGAAGTGGCGCGGCAGGCCGCGCGCGCGGTGAACAGCGCAGCGACACAGCGTCTGATCCGCAGTCTCGAGCATCGCGCGCTGGCGATCGGCGTCGATCGGCTCGACTACTCCAAGGGCCTGCCGCAGCGGTTCGAGGCGTTCGGGCACTTCTTCTCGCGCCACCCGGAGTGGCGCTCGCGCATTTCGTTCCTGCAGATCGCGCCACCGTCGCGCGAGGAAGTGCCGGAATATCGCGAGCTGCGCTCGCGCCTCGAACGCCTGGCCGGCGCGACGAACGGACGTTACGCGGAGCCGGACTGGATGCCGATCCGCTACGTCAACCGCAGCTTCAACCAGGCCACGCTGGCGGGTTTCTATCGCGCCGCCGACATCGCGGTGGTCACGCCGCTGCGCGACGGGATGAATCTCGTCGCCAAGGAATTCGTCGCGTCGCAACCGGCCGATGATCCGGGCGTGCTGATCCTGTCGAGCTTCGCGGGCGCCGCGGACGAGCTCAGGCAGGCGATCATCATCAACCCGTTCGACGCCGACGACATCTCCGACAGCCTGCTGACGGCGCTGACGATGCCTCTCGCTGAACGGCGCGAGCGCTGGCAGGCGATGTTCGACTATCTCGTGCGCAACGACGTCTCGCGGTGGCGCCAGGGATTTCTCGAGGCGCTGGCGCAGGACGGATGGCGCGACGCGGCGTGAAGCCGCGCATTCCGTTGCGCGGCCTCATCGGGTGACATCAGAACTTGACGGTGATTCGTCCGTAGTAGAAGCGTCCGATCAGATCGAAATCGCTCGGATCGGTGTTCGCGTTGTTGGTGTTGTTCGCGTACAGGAACGGCGGCTGCTTGTCGAACAGGTTGTTGACGCCGACGTCGAACCGCGTGTTCCAGGCCTCGATGTTGTAGCCGAACTGGATGTCGTTGTAGACCGTGGCGCCGAACTCGAAGGAGAGGCCGTGGATCGTGCAGTAGTCGCCGTAGTAACACGTGCCCGCCGGGAACACGTCCTGCGAAGGCGATTGCGATCCCATCTTGAACCGGCCGATGTAGCGGGTGCGCCATGACGCGTCGAAGGCACCGAGCTGCCAGTTGACCGCGCCCTGCGCTCGCCAGCGCGGATACAGGCACACGCCGCCCGAGCCGACACCAGTCGCGCAGGCGGCGGCCTGGGACGAGCCGAATGTCAGGAAATGGCCGGCGTAGTGGTAGACCGTGTTGGCGGCGGTGCCCGGCGCGGTCGAGACGTCGTACTTCTCCAGATACGTGGCGTTGAAGTTGAGGTTGAAGCGGCCGAACGAGAATTCGGGCAGCCGATAGGTCAGCGCCAGGTCGAGGCCCTTCACGTCGACGCGGCCGAGATTGCCGGTCGGCTCGAGCATGGTCAGGATCTGGCCCTGGTTCGGTCCGGACGCATTGCGCGTGAACATCGCGCAGTAGGCAAGCTGGCCCGCAGCGCACAGATCCAGCACGCTCTGCGCGCCGACGTTGGTGATGATGTTGTTGAGGTAGAGCCGCCAGTAGTCCGCGCTGACCGACAACCCCTCGATCCAGTGCGGGTCGTACACGACGCCCCAGTCGAACGACTTGCCGAGCTCCGGGCCGAGCGGGAAGTTCGCGAACTGCGAACCCGACGTGATCGCGTTGATCTGCAGCGCCTGCGCGACGGACTGATTGCGGAACGATCCATCGGTCGGCACGTTCGTGCACGCCGGATTGACCGGGTTGCCGGTGTAGCCGTCGCAGGGATCGTGCGAAAGCCGCGGCGCATCGTTGGCTGCCGCGCCGAAGATGTTCAGCACGGTGGGCGCGCGGAACACTTCGGAAACCGTGCCGCGCAACAGCAGATCCTCGATCGGACGCCATTCGAGCGCGACCTTGGTGTTGTTCGTATTGCCGAAGTTGTTGTACTTGGAGTAGCGGTCGCCCAGCGTCAGG
>DAISJF010000279.1:0-3700 GCA_036821625.1 Rhodanobacteraceae bacterium | reverse complement strand
GTCGTCGTCGCGCTGCGGAACCGCTCGACATGATCGGCCGGCATCAGCAGCGCGTGCGGCGCGCCTGCGATCATGCGGTTGCGACGATACGCGGCGTTGAGACGCTTCATGTCGGCGGGCTCGATCCCCGCGAGCCGCGCCGCGAGGCGCACGTCCATGCCGGATTCGAGGGCAACGGTCTCCAGATGCTGGCCGGGCGCGAGCTCCGGCAACGACACGCCGAACCGTGCCGGATCGGCGATCACGCACGACAGCGCGAGCAGGCGATCGAGGTGATCGTGCGTGATCGGATTGAACGCGAGCCTGCCGAGCTCCGCGGCGGACAGCGAATGCGCGTCGCGTCCACGCAGCAGGTTCTTGACCCGGTATTCGCCGCTGTTGAACGCCATGTCGGCAAGACGCCAGTCGCCGAATTCCTTTTCGTAGCGTTCGATGAGCCCGAGCGCCGCGGTCGTCGACGCCGGGATATCGAGGCGGCCGTCATAGTCGGCATTGACGATCAGGCCTTCCTCGCGCGCCGTATCGGGCATGAGCTGCCAGATGCCGGCCGGACGATCGCCGCGCGACGCGATCGACTCGTAGCCGCTTTCCACGTACGGCAGCATCGCGAACTCGCCGGGCAGATCGCGCCGCTCGATCTCGTCGACGACGATGGCGAGGAACGGCAGCGCGTCGTTCCAGCTCGCCGCGAACGCGCGCGGCGATGCGGTGTAGCGCCGGGCCCAGCGCATGACCTGCGGGCGGTAGTCGCAGGTCGTCATCGCGAACTGCGCGCGCAGCCGCTGCCACGGCGATACGGGCTGCGGTGCCTGAGTCGGTTCGACCGACGGCGGCGTCGCTACGGGTTGCTGAGGAATCGCAGGGGCCGGTGCGGGCTCGATCGGCGGCGAGGGCGGTGTCCGCGTCGGCTCGACCGAGCAAGCCGCCAGCAGCGCGGCGGCGAGCGCCAATACCGGCGCGCGGCTCCTCGCGACGCGACTCACGCGGCCGCAGCCCGGAATCCGTCCTTGCGCCGACGCAGCTCGGCGAAGCGGCCGACGCGGTCCGGCGCGTGCGGCAGGGCAGTCACGATCGCGTCGGCGTCGACGCGCAGGAACGGGTTGCAGGCGCGCTCCTCGGCCAGCGACACCGGGAGCGTCGGCGCGCCGCGCTCGCGCAGGGCGCGGGCTTGCGAGGTGCGCTGCGCGAGCGCCGGGTTGGCCGGGTCGACCGTCTGCGCGAACGCGCAGTTGGCGAGCGTGTATTCGTGCCCGCAGCAGACGAGCGTGTCGCCGGGCAGCGCGGCAAGACGGTCCAGCGAGGCCAGCATCTGTTCCGGCGTGCCTTCGAAGATGCGCCCGCAGCCGACGCTGAACAGCGTGTCGCCGCAGAACACGATGCCGTGACCGTGGAACGCGATGTGGCTCCTGGTGTGGCCCGGAATCGCGATCACGTCGAAGCGGAGCGCGGGTCGCGCGATCGTGACGTGCTCGCCATCGGCGACGCGCCGGCATGCGATCGTGATGCGCTCATCGTGCGGCGCGAACACCGGGACGCGGCCATCGTCGGTGAGCGCCGCCGCGCCCCCGATATGGTCCGGATGATGGTGAGTGAGCAGCACGGCCGTGAGCCGGAGCCGCTCGCGCGCCAGCGCGGCGCGCACGGGCTCGGCTTCGCCCGGATCGACGGCGATCGCTGCGCCGCTCGCGTCGGCCAGCAGCCAGACGTAGTTGTCGGCGAACGCGGGCACGGCGAAGATGCGCAGGTCGTCGCTCATCGGCGGCGCGACTATAGCCAGCCGTCGCCGGGGCGAGGTTAAGGCGACATTAGGGGGTTACACTTCGTCCATGCCCGATTCCGGAACGCCCGCGTGAGCGCCGCCCGATCGCTTTATGCGCTGCCCGAGGTGCAGACGATGCTGCGCGAGCAGCTTGCGCTGCTCGGCGCGCACGCAGTGCGACAGCCGGCCGGCCGCGCCTTGCTGTTGCATCCGGATATGAACTCCCGCGAGCTGGCCGCGGACGCCGCGCATCTCGCCGCGACGCGGCTGTATGCCGCGGGCGACGGGCTCGCCGGCGACGTGGTCTGCTCGGCGCGCGCGTTGCCGATGGAAGCCGAGTCGTTCCAGCTCGTCTTCGCGCAACACCTGGTCGACGCGCAGCCTTCGGCCGGCGGTCTCGTCGACGAGATTGCCCGTGTGATGGCGCCCGGAGGCCTGTTGCTCTGGTGCGGATTCAATCCGTGGAGCCCGTGGCTCGCCTGGATCCACTGGCAGACGCGCGGCGGCGGCGCGGTTCCGCAGACCGTGAACGCCGATGTGCTGCGGCGACGCCTGGCGCGGGCGCAGCTGACGCCTCTCGCGCTCGACTACCTCGGCACATGCTGGCCGCGGCGCACCGCTGACGCGGGTCGCACGGGCGAGAGTCGCGGCGCGCGTCTGCTTGCGCCGTTGCGCAGCACGTATCTGCTCGCGGCGCGCAAGCAGCGCGCCGTGCTGACACCGCTGCGACCGCGCGTCGCACGGCCTGTTTCTCTCGGCGCGCGCCTGGCCGGCACGCCGAGCCAGCGCGCCTGCGCATGACGCGTGCGCGTGGCACGCAAACGGTCGACGTGTTCACCGACGGGGCGTGCCTGGGCAATCCCGGTCCCGGCGGCTGGGCGGCGCTGCTTCGCTACGGCAGGCGCGAAAAAGAGCTGTCGGGTGGGGAAAGCGACACCACGAACAACCGGATGGAGCTGATGGCGGCGATCGCCGGCATCGAAGCGCTGAAGCGCGCCTGCTCGGTCGCCGTCACCACCGATTCGCAGTATGTGAGACGCGGTGTCGAAGAATGGATGCCGCGCTGGAAAGCGAACGGCTGGAAGACGAGCGACAAGAAGCCGGTGAAGAACCGCGACCTCTGGGAGCGGCTCGACGCGGCACTCGCGAGCCACGACGTGCGCTGGCACTGGGTGAAGGGCCACGCCGGCCACGCGGAGAACGAGCGCGTCGACGCGCTCGCGCGCGAGGCGGCCGAGGCGATCAAGGCCGGAATGCAGGAGATTCGATGAGACAAGTCGTGCTCGATACGGAAACCACCGGCCTCGAGGTCCAGCGCGGCCATCGCCTGATCGAGATCGGCTGCGTCGAGCTCGCCGAGCGCCGGCCGACCGGCAACCGGTTCCACGTCTATCTCAATCCGGAGCGCGCGATCGACGAAGGCGCGCGCGCGGTGACCGGTATCAGCGACGAGTTTCTCGCCGACAAGAAGCGCTTCGCGGAAGTCGCCGCGGAGTTCATCGACTTCATCCGCGGCGCCGAGATCATCGCGCACAACGCCGAGTTCGACGTCGGCTTCATCGACGCCGAGCTCGGCATCGCCGGCAGCGAATTCGGGCGTCTCGCCGACCACGCGACGGTGCTCGATTCGCTCGCGCTCGCGCGCGAGAAGTTCCCCGGCCAGCGCAATAGCCTCGACGCGCTGTGCCGGCGCTTCGGCGTCGACAACAGCCACCGCGAATGGCACGGCGCGCTGCTCGATGCGCAGCTGCTCGCGGAAGTCTATCTCGCGATGACGGCGGGGCAGGGCCTGCTCGGCTTCGGCGAGGAAACCGTCGAGCAGGTCGCGCGCGCGCCGTTCGCGCGCGTCGAGATCACGGTGCGGCCGCGCGTGCTGCGCGCGCTCGAGGCCGAGATCGCGCAGCACGCCGCGCGCCTCGACGCCATCGACTCGGCCAGCAG
>DAISJF010000278.1:0-3716 GCA_036821625.1 Rhodanobacteraceae bacterium | reverse complement strand
GCCGGGCACACGCGCCTGTCCGCCGAGCTTGCCCTCGGTGCCGACCTCGCGCGCGACGCGCGTGACCTCGGCGGCGAAGCCGTTCAACTGATCGACCATCGTGTTGATGGTGTTCTTGAGCTCGAGGATCTCGCCGCGCACGTCGACCGTGATCTTGCGCGAGAGGTCGCCGTTCGCGACCGCGGTCGTGACTTCGGCGATGTTGCGCACCTGCGAGGTCAGGTTCGAGGCCATCGAGTTGACGTGATCGGTCAGGTCTTTCCAGGTGCCGGCCACGTCAGGGACTTCGGCCTGTCCGCCGAGCTTGCCTTCGGTGCCGACTTCGCGCGCGACGCGCGTGACCTCGGCCGCGAAGCCGTTGAGCTGGTCGACCATCGTGTTGATCGTGTCCTTCAGCGCGAGGATCTCGCCGCGCACGTCGACCGTGATCTTGCGCGAAAGGTCGCCTTTCGCGACCGCGGTCGTCACTTCGGCGATGTTGCGCACCTGCGAGGTCAGGTTCGACGCCATCGCGTTGACCGAATCGGTCAGGTCCCCCCACGTGCCTGCGACGCCGGGCACACGCGCCTGTCCGCCGAGCTTGCCCTCGGTGCCGACCTCGCGCGCGACGCGCGTGACCTCGGCGGCGAAGCCGTTCAACTGATCGACCATCGTGTTGATGGTGTTCTTGAGCTCGAGGATCTCGCCGCGCACGTCGACCGTGATCTTGCGCGAGAGGTCGCCGTTCGCGACCGCGATCGTGACCTCCGAGATGTTGCGCACCTGCGCAGTCAGGTTCGACGCCATCCGGTTCACCGAGTCGGTGAGGTCCTTCCAGACGCCGGACACGCCTTTGACCTTGGCCTGTCCGCCGAGCCGGCCCTCGGTGCCGACTTCGAGCGCGACGCGCGTGACCTCGGAGCTGAACTCGTTCATCTGCTCGATCATGCGGTTCACGATCGTCGCGGAACGCAGGAACTCGCCGAGCAGCGGTCGACCGTCGGCCTCCAGCGGCACGCTGCGCGTCAGGTCGCCCTTGGCGACGCCGGCGATCGCTTCGGTCATCGTTTCGACGGGGCGGATCAGATCGTCGATGAGCCAGTTGACCGACTGCTCCATGTCGGCCCACGCATGCTGACGATTCGCCGGCATCAGCCGTTGTCGCGTATGGCCCTTGCGCCCGACTTCTTCGCCGACGCGGCTGAGGTCGTGCGCGAGACGCCGGTTGTGGCTGACGATCTGATTGAAGCTCTCGGCGAGCTTGCCGACGATGCCGTCCCAATGCGCGGGCAGCACGATCGAGAAATCGCCTGTCTCGACTGCGCGCATGGCAGCCAGCAGTGTTTCCAGCGCGTTGATTTCAGAGGGTTGCGGCAGCGCCGCGCCATGCGCGCGCAGCTTGGAGGTAGACATGCGACGGTCCCCTGACTCGAGCCCGTGAATCGATCGGACCTCGGATGGTATTTCTTGCGGCAGGCCCGGTGAAAGCAACCTCATCAATGCCTGCAGCAGACATCATGCGCGCAGGTATCTGAATGGCGGGGCGGGGCGCGAGTCCGTCCGATGACGAACGGGGCGGGATCCGTATGAGAAGGCGTGGTGGCTATGGGTGGGCTCGAACCACCGACCCCGGCATTATGAGTGCCGTGCTCTAACCGGCTGAGCTACATAGCCAATGGGTTGCAGCGCGGGGCGTGCGATTCTAGTGCGCCGCAACGGGGTGTCAAGCCGAGCGCGGCCGCGCCCAGGGCGCATTGTGTTGCTGCATCCGCACAAGCATGGAAGAATTCCAGGGCAAGCGGAGGAAATGCTGTGATCGACCCCGATGGCTACCGGCCGAACGTCGGCATCGTCCTGTTGAAGGAAGATGGCCGCGTGTTCTGGGCGCGCCGCGTCGGGCGCGACGGCTGGCAGTTTCCGCAAGGCGGCATGCGCAGCGACGAGACGCCGCTGGAAGCGATGTTCCGCGAGCTCGAGGAGGAAACCGGGCTCCATCCGCATCACGTCGAGGTGCTGGGTTCGACGCCCGGCTGGCTGCGCTATCGACTTCCCCAGCGCTTCGTCCGCCACCATGAACGGCCGGTCTGCATCGGACAGAAGCAGGTCTGGTTCCTGCTTCGGCTGATCGGCGAAGAGTCGGCGTTCCGGCTCGACGGGCACGAGCATCCGGAGTTCGATCTCTGGCGCTGGGTCGATTTCTGGTATCCGGCGGCGCACGTGGTCACGTTCAAGCGCCGCGTCTACGAGCAGGCCTTGCGCCACTTCGTGGCGATGGCCGAGGGCAGCTGCAGCGTATCGCTGCGCGAGCAGCAGTGGGACCCGGTGTTCGCGGGCGCGGGCTGAGTCGATCGCGACAGCGCACGCGCGACTCGCGGGACAGGCGTCCCGTGCACTTGATCGTCGCGCGGAAGATCCAGGGTGTTTCCAGCCTCTCGCATGCGCGCAGCCCCTGACGCCGGATCTACTGTTCGCCGGGATTGCGATGGTTTCTGTCGGGTGCTTGGCCCCAATGCCGGCGCGCCCAGATCATTGTTATTTCTATGGATTTTAACGCGGAGTCCGATCCTTTTTGACAATCATTCTCATTCGCAGTACAAATAGCCTCCATGTACGTCTGCCTGTGCAACGCCGTCACCGAGCGCGCCATTCGCGAAGCTGCGAATGAAGGCGTGCGCACGCTCGCGGAGTTGAGCCGCCGCACCGGTTGCGCGGACTGCTGCGGCACGTGCGCCGATCTCGCCGAAGAGATCCTCGAGGACACGAACCGCACTCGCACGCTCGATCTGTCGCTGATCGCGATCGCGGCCTGACGCTTCCGTTTCCGCTACGCGCCGCACGCGCGAATGCGTGCGATTTTCGTTCCCTTGCGATTCCGCCCCCGGCGCTATAGTCCTTTTCGTTCGCCGTCGGCGCCGCGCGCGGCGAACGCTCGGCCGGCCCGCAGGAGACCGCGATGAAAGGCAACGCGAAGATCATCGAGCATCTCAACAAGGTGCTGTGCAACGAGCTGACTGCGATCAACCAGTATTTCCTGCATTTCCGCATGTACAGCCACTGGGGCTACAAGGCGCTCGCCGCGCACGAGCACAAGGAATCGATCGACGAGATGAAGCACGCCGATCGCCTGATCGAGCGCATCCTGTTCCTCGAAGGCCTGCCGAACCTGCAGAAGATCGGCAAGCTCCTCGTCGGCGAAAGCCCCAAGGAAGCGCTGTCGTGCGATCTCAAGCTCGAGAGCGGGGCCGTTCCCGATCTCAAGGCCGCGATCGCCGATGCCGAAAAGCTCGGCGACTACGTCAGCCGCGATCTCTTTGCGAGCATCCTCGAATCGGAGGAGCAGCACATCGACTGGCTGGAAACGCAGCTCGGCCTCGTCGAGGAGCTCGGCGTCGTGCCGTACCTGCAGACCAAAGTCGAGGGCTGAAGCAGCGCGCGACGCGTCAGGCGGTCGCGCCGCGATCCAGCAACGTGGCCAGCTCGGCAGCGGCGCGCTCGAACTCGGGGCGGATGCCGATTGCGATCTCGGCGGGTCCGGTCGCGATGCCTGCGCGCGCCGAATGCTCGATGCTGCGTGCGAGCTCGGACAGCGCGGTCGCGCCGATGTTCGCGCTGCTCGATTTCAGCGTGTGCGCCGGTGCTACTTGCGCGGCCGCGTCGCCGGTTTCTGCCGCGGACTCGAGCTCGCGCAGGCGATGCGGCGCATCTTCGAGATAGACGCGAACGAGATCGCCGAATTC
>DAISJF010000277.1:0-3718 GCA_036821625.1 Rhodanobacteraceae bacterium | reverse complement strand
CAGCGCCAATTTCAGCGGCGCGTTTCCGGGCGAGACGCGGGACGTCGGCCGCGCGCTGATCCTCGCGTTGTTCGCGTTCACGGGCATGGAAGTTTCATTGTGCGCGAGCGGCGAGGTCGCGCAGCCGTCGCGCACGATCCCGCGTGCGCTGGCCATCGCGATGCTGTCGTTGACCTTTCTCTATATCGCGATCCAGGTCATCGCGCAGGGCGTGCTCGGGCCGGCGCTCGCGCAATCGTCGGCGCCGCTCGCCGATGCGATGGCGCACGTGAGCCCCGCACTGCGCGTGCTCATGCTGGTCGGAGCCGCGATCTCGATGCTCGGCTGGCTCGGTAGCGACATCCTCAGCACGCCGCGCGTGCTGTTCGCGTTCGCGCGCGACGGCGTGATGCCGCGCGCGCTCGGGCGCGTGCATGCGCGCACGAGAGCGCCGCACGTCGCGATCCTTTCCTACGCCTCGGCTGCGATCGTTCTCGCGTTGACCGGCACGTTCGCCGAGCTCGCGGTGCTGTCGACATTGCTCGTGGCCGTGCCTTATGTCGGCGGGTGTGCGGCGGCCTGGCGGCTTTCCAGGCGCGGTGTCGCGCTCGCGGGCGCGCCGCTCGGCTTTCGCTGGCTCGGGGTCGCGGCGATCGTCGGGATCGCGAGCATGATCGGGCTGATCGCTCTCGCGGCGCCCGCCGAGGTCATCGGTCTCGCCGCGTCGATCGCGATCGCGGCGGCGATCTATCTCGTGCAGACACGCGCAATTCCGGCGCGCGGAAGCGCCTGACGACGGGAAATGCCTGACGGCTAGCGCAGCTGGCTGTCCTTGCTGCCGCGACGGTTGTAGCCGCTGAACGATCGTTCCTCGCGGTCATGCGCGTCCTGGCACGCCACGCACAGGCGCACGCCGGGCACGGCCTTGCGCCGCGCTTCCGGGATCGGCGCGTCGCATTCCTCGCAATGCGCTCGGCTGCGCCCGCGCGGAAGGCGGCTGCGCGCGCGCTTGACGGCGTCATCGACCGTCGAATCGATCTGTTCCTGCACGGCGCCGTCGCCGGCCCAACCCGTTGCCATTGCAAGCCTCCGAATCTTCGTGCGCTGCCGGATGCCGGCCGCGACGCCGAGCCACTATCCGCCGAAACCGAGATGAGGTCGAGCGCGGCCGGCGTCAAGCCGCCGTCGCGCTGATCGGCGATGCGCGGCGCCGGACGAGCGCGGCCGCCGCGAGCAGCGTGGGGATCAGAAGGAGAACGATGTAGACGACCGTCGGCAGCATCGGCGATCCCGTCTTCGGAAACAGCTTGAAGCGCAGGAACGTCGCGAAGTTGGTCGCGTCGTGCAGGTAGATCATCAGGAACGTGCTGCCGCGCGACTTAAGGAAGAACCAGGTCATGATCACCGAGAGCGCGATGCAGCTGTAAAGGAATATCGCGTGCTCGCCGATGCTTGCGAGCCGCTCCTCGGCCGCGTACAGCGGCACATGCCACGCGTACCAGACCACGCCGACGATCGCGGCGGCGCCGAGCGGGGACATCCTGCGCAGGAGCTCGGGCAGCAGCACGCCGCGCCAGCCGATTTCTTCGCCCAGAGGACCGTCGATCGCAGCCATGACGAAGAACAGCATCACGAACTTGAGCGGCGCGAGCGCGGCGGCGTCGAATTGCACGCTGTCCGTCGCGTATCCGGCGACGATGACCCCTGCGTTGATCGGGAGGCCGAACCACGCGGCGAGATAGAGCCACGCCGGCACGCGCCAGCGCACGATGCTGCGCCCCAGATGCGCGAGCGCACTCCGTCCGCGGCACGTCGCGACCGCAATCACCGCCGCGAGGGCCGGGCCGAAGTTCGAGAACACGAGCCAGATCGCCGAGCCCGGGATCGACGCGCGGGCAAACCCTTCGTGCTCCATCGAGAACGGCAGCACGCCGGCGCGCGACATCACGACGGCAATCCAGTAGACCACCGCGAAGCCGAGGGCGAGGCCGGTGAACACGACCGCGGTCCGGATCGCGGGGTCCTGCGCTTTCGACATGGTCGCTCCTCGGGCGGATCGAAGTGCGTGCGCGATTCGTGACGGGCAGCCGTTCCGAATGCGTCCAGGCGCGATTGGATGCGAAATCGCTCCCGAAGGTTGGAATCTTCGGATTATCTGCCGCGGCAGGATGGATAGCGGAGCAGGCGCTGCCTCGTCGAAACCGGACCCGCGGCCTGTTCCTAGGAATCGTCGTTGCGATGATCCTCGCCGCGCGGGTCGATGAAACCGTCCAGCTCCAGGCCTTCCTCGGCGGCGTAGTCTTCGTCGCGCTGCGTCTCGTCGCCGAAGTCGTCTTCCGCGGTCGGCGTATCTTCGATGCTTTCGAGCAGATCGTCAGGCAGATCCGACTCGTCGTCCTGCTCGAGCATTGGCCTCGGTCCGCTCATATCGGCGATCTCCTCGTTGAAAGCCGGATCCGCAGAGGTGCGACGGGACATGAGCGTATCACTCCGGACAAACGCTGGCGCAGCCGGTCGGGAATTTTTCCCGAGTCTTCGCCGGCACCGGCGAGCGGCGCGCAACGTTCCCTATACTCGGTCGCGATATCGGAATGGCGGCGGGGAGCCGATGGCATTCATCGCGCGATGGTCGAGTCTCGTCCTTCTGGCGTGCTCCGCTTCGGTGTCGGTCTCGGCAGCGGACGCGCCCGACGAACCGCCCGCCAATCCGGCGACGGCGACGGAGCTTCCGCAGGTCACGGTCATCTCGAACACGCCGCTGGAAGGCCTCGGCCTGCCGCTCAACCAGGTGCCCTCGAACGTCCAGACCGCCGACAGCAGCGACCTGGAGCGCCAGCAAAGCCTGGATATCGCCGACTACCTCAACAACAATTTCAGCGGGATCAGCGTCAGCGAAAGCGCGGCGAACCCGTTCCAGCTCGACGTCAATTACCACGGTTTCACCGCTTCCGCGCTGCTCGGCACGCCGGAGGGCCTCTCGGTCTACGTCGACGGCGTGCGCGTCAACGAGGCGTTCGGCGATACGGTCAACTGGGATCTGATCCCGCAATCCGCGGTCTCGACGATCACGCTGATGTCGGGCTCGAACCCGGTGTTCGGCCTCAACACGCTTGGCGGAGCGCTCTCGGTACGCACGAAGAGCGGCCATGACGATCCGGGCACGGAGCTCGAGGCCTACGGCGGCTCATTCGGCCGACGCTCGCTCGAAGGGCAAACCGGCGGCGCGATCGGACACTTCGATTATTTCTTCTCCGGAAACTACTTCGACGAAGACGGCTGGCGCGACAACTCGCCGACGCGCGTCTGGCAGGGCTTCGGCAAGATCGGCTGGCAGACCGACAAAACCGACATCGACCTGAGCTACACCTACGCCGACACGAGCCTGTTCGGCAACGGCGCCGCGCCCGACAGCATGCTCGCGTTCCGGCGCGAGACGAGCTACACGCCGGATTTCACCGCGAACCTGCTGCATTTCGTCAATCTGACCGGCACGCAGTATCTGTCCGACACGCTGTTGCTGTCGGGCAACGCCTATTACCGCCATCTCGACACCGATGCCGGCAACGGCAACGTCAACGACAGCTATCTCGACGGGGATTACGTGGGTCCGCCGCTCGACTGCTCGGCATCGCCGGCGAGCGCGGGGCAGCTCGCTTTTTGCCAGCCGGCGCAGGACGCGAACTCCACCTTGCTGGAGCGGACGAAAGGCGTCGGTTTCCAGCTCACCGATTCGCACGAT
>DAISJF010000276.1:0-3718 GCA_036821625.1 Rhodanobacteraceae bacterium | reverse complement strand
TTCTACGGCGAGACCATCCATACCCGCGAATACCGGGATCGGCTGGATACGCTGGAACACGTGCGCGCGGCCGGCATGAAGACCTGCTGCGGCGGCATCGTCGGCATGGGCGAATCGCGCGGGCAGCGCGCGGGGCTTTTGCAGACGCTCGCCAACCTGCCGGAGCATCCGCAATCGGTGCCGATCAACCGGCTGGTGCAGGTCGAAGGCACTCCGCTCGCCGGCACGGCGCCGCTCGATCCGTTCGAATTCGTGCGCACGATCGCGGTCGCGCGGATTCTGATGCCGAAGTCGATGGTGCGCCTTTCCGCCGGACGCGCCGAAATGAGCGACGAGCTGCAGGCGCTCTGCTTTCTCGCCGGCGCGAACTCGATCTTCTACGGCGAGAAACTGCTGACGACGGGCAATCCGGATGTCGAGCACGATCAGCGGCTGTTTGCGCGTCTGGGCATTCGTCCGCTCGACGCGGCTGTCGAAACGAATACCGTTCACGCCGAGATCGTCGAGACCGCATGACGGTGGCGCGCGCATCGCGTCGCGCCGCCGTCCGGACGGCTCGCTTCCATCATGCCGCGCCCACTCATCACCGATCGCATCGCAGCAGCGCATGCCGAGCGCGCCCGGCAGTCGCTGCTGCGCCGCCTGCGCACGGTCGAAGCGGTCGACGGCGCGTCGATCTGGATCGACGGCAAGCGCCTTCTGAGCTTCGCGAGCAACGACTATCTCGGTCTCGCCCAGCATCCGGCGCTGCGCGAGGCACTCGTCGCCGCCGCGTCGCGCTGGGGCGTCGGCGCGACCGCGGCGCACCTCCTCGGCGGTCATCGTCAGGAGCACGCCGAGCTCGAGGACGCGCTGGCGCGCTGGACCGGTCGCGAACGCGCGCTGTTGTTTTCGGACGGCTGGATGGCGAATCTCGGTGTCGTCGCCGCGCTTCTCGGCGACGGCGACGTCTGCGTGCAGGACAAGCTCAACCACGCCTCGCTGATCGATGCGGCGCGACTCGCCGGCTGCGAGCTCAAGCGCTATCCGCACGGCGATGCCGAAGGCGCACGACGCCAGCTCGCGTCACGCCGGGAGGCCGCGGCGCTCGTCGCGAGCGACGGCGTGTTCAGCATGGATGGCGATATCGCACCGCTGCGCGCGCTCGCTGCCATCGCGACCGCCGAGAGCGCAACGCTGATGATCGACGATGCGCACGGCCTTGGCGTGCTCGGCGCGGAGGGCGCGGGCGCCGTGGCCGAAGCGGATCTGACTCAGCGCGACGTGCCGATCCTGATGGCGACGCTCGGCAAGGCGCTCGGCGTCGCCGGCGCATTCGTCGCGGGCAGCGCGGATCTGATCGATGCGCTCGTGCAGAACGCGCGCACGTACGTCTACACGACGGCCCTGCCGCCCGCCGTTGCCGCAGCGGCGCGGGCCGCCGTCGACATCGCGCGCTTCGAAGGCTGGCGCCGCGATCGGCTGACGCGACTGATCGCGCACTTTCGCGCCGGCGCGGCGTCGCTCGGCCTCGATCTGGCCGAGTCGCACACACCGATCCAGCCGATCACGATCGGCGCGAGCGCCGCTGCGATCGAAGCGTCCGCGCGACTCGAAGACGCAGGCTTCTACGTGCCGGCGATCCGGCCGCCGACCGTGCCGACGGGCAAAGCGCGGCTGCGTGTCGCGTTGAACGCGTTGCACGCCGAGAGCGACATCGAAAGCCTGCTCGACGCACTGGCCACGGTGTTTCGATGAACGACAGGGCGAGCGGCCCGGCGAAGGGCGAGCCGATGCGCATCGAGCGCGTCGGCGACGGTCCCGATCTCGTGCTGCTGCACGGCTGGGCGATGCACTCGGGCATCTTCGCGCCGCTGGCGCGTGCGCTGACGTCGCGCTTCCGGCTGCATCTCGTCGACCTGCCCGGTCATGGTGCGAATCGGGACGATCCGCAGGGATTCGCGCTGGCCGATGCCGCCTCGCGCATCGCCGCGGCGACGCCGCGCGCGATCTGGCTCGGCTGGTCGCTGGGCGGGCTCGTCGCGCTGCAGGCGGCGCTGAAGCAGGCGGCGCAGGTGCGCGGGCTCGTCCTGATCGCGTCGAGTCCGCGCTTCGTCGTCGGCGGCGACTGGCCGCTCGGCATCGCGTCGGACGTGCTTGCGGAATTCCGCGACGGTCTTGCGCGCGACTATCGCGGCACGATCGAGCGCTTTCTCGCGCTCGAAGCGATGGGCTCCGATCACGCGCGCGGCGAGCTGCGCGAGCTCAAGGCGCACGTGTTCGAGCGCGGAGAGCCGGCGCGATCGGCACTCGCGCAAGGATTGCGGGTGCTCGAAACCGCGGACTTGCGTGCCGCGCTGGCCGATATCACGGTACCGAGCCTCTGGATCGCGGGCCGCCGCGATCGGCTGATCAATCCGGCCGCAATGCGCTGGGCCGCAGAACGCGCGCACGGACGCTTCGTCGAATGCGACAGCGGCCACGCGCCGTTTCTCGCGCACGCGCCTGCACTCGCGCAGACGATCGCGGATTTCGCGGCGGAGCTGCCGCCGTGAGCGCGGGTCTCGACGCACGGCACGTGCGGCGCGCCTTCGCTCGCGCGGCGGCGACTTACGAAGCGCACGCGGTGCTGCAGGCCGAGGCCGGCGCGCGACTGCTCGAGCGCCTCGATGCCATGGACGCACGACCGGCGCGGATCGTCGATGTCGGGAGCGGACCCGGCGCCGGCGCGGCGGCGCTGCGGGCGCGCTATCCCGACGCGGAAGTCGTTGCGCTCGATCTCGCGATGCCGATGCTGCGCGCGGCCGCGGCGCACGCGGGACGGCCGCCCGCGTTCGCGCGCGTCGGCGCGGATGCGCAGGCGCTGCCGTTCGCGGACGCAAGTCTCGATCTCGTCTTCTCGAATCTCTGCCTGCAATGGTGCGACGACCCGGGCCTGGCGCTCGCCGAGTTCGCGCGCGTGCTGCGGCCCGGCGGCCTCCTGCTTTTTTCGACGTTCGGGCCGGCGACGCTGCATGAGCTGCGCGCGGCGTTTGCGGCGGCGGACACGACGCCGCACGTCGGCCGTTTCGTCGACATGCATGACGTCGGCGATGCGTTGCTGACCACCGGCTTTCGCGATCCGGTGCTCGAGCGCGACGACTTCACGCTGACCTATGCCGATGTGTGGGCGCTGATGCGCGAGCTGCGCGCGATCGGCGCGACCAATGCCGATACGAAACGCCAGCGCACGCTGACCGGCAAGGCGCATCTCGCGCGCGTCGTCGCCGGATACGAGCCGTTTCGCCGCGACGGCGTGCTGCCGGCGACCTACGAAGTCGTCTACGCGCAGGCATTCGCACCGGCGCCGGGCCAACCCCGCCGTACGCCGGGCGGCGAGATCGCGAGCTTCCCGATCGAACGGCTGCGCGGGAGACGCCGATGATCGAGCGCCGCACCGCCGCGGCCGTGCTGATCGCGCTCGCATCGGCGCTGTTCTTCACGGCGGTCTACGTGCTCAACCGCGCGATGGCGACCGGCGGCGGCCACTGGGCGTGGTCCGCCTCGCTGCGCTATCTGCTGACGCTGCCGATGCTCGCGTGCGTGCTGCCGTGGCGCGGCGGCTTCGCGCCGGTCTGGCGCG
Organism: Rhodanobacteraceae bacterium; assembly: GCA_036821625.1. Taxonomy (GTDB): domain Bacteria; phylum Pseudomonadota; class Gammaproteobacteria; order Xanthomonadales; family Rhodanobacteraceae; genus Dokdonella_A. The sequence goes on along the minus strand of DAISJF010000276.1, from coordinate 117 downwards.
CGCTCTGCGCGCATCCGCGCGAATGGTTTGCATGGAGCAGCATCGGCTTCGGCGTGTTCTGCGTCTGCCTGACCTGGGCGGCCGCGTATGCGCCGGCGTGGCTCGTCGCGGGCCCGT
>DAISJF010000275.1:0-3722 GCA_036821625.1 Rhodanobacteraceae bacterium | reverse complement strand
GCGCCAGAGCACGAAGCCTTCGCGGAAGTCGGTCTCGGGCCACCACCTTCCCTGGCAGGTCGGGAAATCGAAGCCGCAGGCGAGCGCGGCGTAGTTCGCGCTGGTCCAGCCGCCGAGCGCGATCTGGCACGCCAGCAGCACGAGGCCGAAGATCACCGCGGTTTTGAGCTGGCGCTGATCCATGGTCGGCGCGCGCGTCTCGGCCAGACGCAACGCAACGTACGCGAGCAGCGAGAACGTGAGCAGCCCGCCGAGCAGATGTCCCATCACGACGATGGGCTTCAGCAGCAGCGTCACCGTCCACATGCCGAGCATCGCCTGAAAGACGACGACGCCGAGCACGGCCACGGCGACACGCCATGCGACGCCACGATCCAGGCGCGCGGCGGCAACCAGCGGCAACGCGATCGCGATCACCGAAAGCACGCCCGACGGCGCATACGCCTGACGGATGTAAAGGAAAATGCCCGCGGCGGCGGCGAGCGCGGCGACCGCCAGCAACACGAGCAGCGCACGTTGCCTCGATGCCGCCGCGACCGCGAGCACGAGCACGAGCACGCCGAGTGTTCCGGCCAGCATCCGATGCACCTGCTCGCGCCAGGCCTTGTGCGTTTCGAACGGACGTTCCGGAAACGCCGCGTTGGCCTGCGCGATGTCCTGCTCATGGCCGGGCCACGTCGCCTTGCCGTAGCAGGTCGGCCAGTCCGGACACGAGAGCCCCGCATCGGACAGCCGCACGAACGAGCCGAACACGATCACGCCGAACGCGAACACCGCCGCGAACGCAGCGATGCGCGCGGGCGTGATCAGCGAACGGAGCAACGCGACGCTCATTCCTTGATCAGCCTCGCGAGATCCTTGCGCAGCAGGTTCCCGTCGTAACCGGCCGGATAGCTCAGCACGAGGAAGCCGTGCGGATCGACGAGCACGGCAGCGACATCGTCGGCCTGCGACGGCCGCATCGCCGCGAGCCTCGCATCCGCGTCGCGTGCGCGCTGCACGGGTTTCAGCGGCTCCAGCGCCGAAGGCGCCAGCGCATCGTCGAGCACGACCACGCGAACGCGCCGCGCATTCTGGTTCAGCGTGAGCCGCGCGCGGCGCAGCTCGTCGATGCGTGCGAGACACTTCTCGGCACAGCCGGGGCCGGTCAGTGCGAACAGCGTCCACGACCAGTCGGCGTTCTTCCATGCGAGCGGCGCGCCGTCGTCGAGCACGAAATGCGCCGCGGTCAGATCCTGCGCGGGCTCCAGCAGCGTGCCGTAGTTGCGCGTGCCGGCGGGCCGCCAGCCGGCCGCGTTGAGCAGGTACGCCGTAACGACCGGCGCGGCGAACAGGAGCACGATCAGGACGAGGCCGAGTCGCTTCCGGTTCCGCGGCGTCATGTCGATGCGTCCTTGCGCCAGTGCATGCCGACGAACACGCCGGCGACGACCGCCGCGAGCGTGAACCACGTGAACGCGTACGCGCGGTGGCGCTCGGGCGGAAACACGTTCGGCCGCCATTCGCGCACGAAGCCGCTGCCCGGCTCCGGCGCGAGCAGCAGCACCTTCGCATCGAGACCGCGGCCGAGATCCCGTGCGATCTCGCCGACGTCGAGATAGATCGACTGCTTCGGCCAGGTTTTCTGTCGCGGCAGCGCGTTGCCGCCGAGGTGCAGACCCGAGCCCGGCGGCGGCGCGTACAGCGCGTCGATTTCCTGTTCGCCCTGCGGCAACGCCGGCACCTCGGGCTCTGCGCCGCGCGTCTTCGGCGCGACGAAGCCGCGGTTCACCAGCAGCGGCGTCGAGCCGTCGGCGGGCTCGAAAATCGCGTACGCGACGCTGCCGACTTCGCCTTCATGTGTCTGGTCGACCAGCTCGTACGTGTGCGCCGCGTCGAACGTGCCGCGCACGCGCACCAGCGGATACGGCACGGGATCGACGGCGCGGCGCGCCGCCTCGAGCGTCGTCGGCGTCTGCGCGGCGGCGCCTGCGAACGCCGCGAACAGCCGCTCTTTCTGCGCCGCGCGATCGAGCTGCCAGGCGCCGAGCAGGCCGAACACGGCGACGCCGAACACCGTCAGGAAGCGAGCGATCAGGCTCGGCCGGTGCCACCGTCTACCCACGGCCGGCCGCCCGAGCGGATATACTGCGCCGCGATCTCGCCGCTACTCCGCCGACACCACCCGCAATGATTACCACGATCGTCATTCTCATCCTGCTCGCGGCGATCATCTACAACCTCGGCGCGGGCCTGTACTTCATGATGACCGACAAGGGTCAGACCAACCGCACCGTCAAGGCGCTGACACGGCGCATCGGTTTGTCCGTGCTGCTGATCGTCCTCGTGATCATCGGCATCCTGACCGGGCTGATCAAACCGCACGGGATCGGGCAGTAGGTCGGCACTTCGGAGCGCGATTCAGTTCTCGTCATCCCGGCGAAGGCCGGGATCCAGTTTGCTTGGAAAAAACTGGGTCCCGGCCTTCGCCGGGACGACGGCAGCGTGGGCGTGCGATCAGAGCACGTACACGAACATGAACAACCCGAGCCACACCACGTCGACGAAGTGCCAGTACCAGGCCACCGCCTCGAACGCGAAGTGGTGGTCGTTCGTGAAATGTCCGCGCGCGCAGCGCAGCCAGATCACGGTCAGCATGATCGCGCCGAGCGTCACGTGCAGGCCGTGGAAGCCGGTCAGCATGAAGAACGTCGAGCCGTAGACGCCGCTGCCGAGCGTGAGGTTCAGGTGCGTGTACGCCTCGATGTATTCGTGCGCCTGGAAGCTCAGGAACGTTGCGCCGAGGATGATCGTCAGCGCGAGGAAGATCATCAGGATCTTGCGATGGCCGGCGCGCAGCGCGTGGTGCGCGATCGTGATCGTGACGCCGGACGACAGCAGCAGCAGCGTGTTGAGCAGCGGAATGCCCCACGGCTCCATCACGCCGAACTGGCCGCCGACGTTGGCGGGCCCGTTGGTCGGCCATGCGGGCGAGAAATTCGGCCAGAGGAAATAGTTGGTCAGCGCGCCGTGGCCTTCGCCGCCGAGCCACGGCACCGACAGCGCACGCGCGTAGAACAGCGCGCCGAAGAACGCGGCGAAGAACATGACTTCGGAGAAGATGAACCACATCATTCCCATGCGGAACGATGTGTCCACCTGCCGGTTGTACATGCCGCGCAGCGATTCGCGGATCACGGTGCCGAACCAGCCGAACATCATGAACAGGAGCAGCGCGACGCCGACGGCCATCACGGGTTTCCCGATCGACCCCGCGTCGTTGAGCCAGAGGCCGGCGCCGCCGAGCGTGCCGAGCAGTCCGAACGAGCCGATGATCGGCCAGTGGCTGCCGTGCGGGACGTAGTAGGAACCTGGGGTCTGGGCCATTTGCGCTCTTTCCTGATCGTTTGTTTCAGCCCGCCGGCAGCGGCGAGCCGGTAGCGGCCACGCGCTGCGTCGCGACGGTGTTCTCGTAGAACGTGTACGAAAGCGTGAGCTCGGTGACTTCCTTGGGCAGTTTCGGATCGACGATGAAGCGCACGGGCATGCGCCGCGACTCGCCGCCTTTCAGAAGCTGCTCGGTGAAGCAGAAGCACTCGGTCTTGTTGAAATAGAGCGAGGCCGTATTCGGCGCGATGCTCGGCACCGCGTTGCCGACGATCGCGTCTTCGGCGTGGTTGGTCGCGTCGAACCAGGCTTCGGTCAGCTTGCCCGGATGCACGTCGATGCTCGGCAGCTCGGGC
>DAISJF010000274.1:0-3724 GCA_036821625.1 Rhodanobacteraceae bacterium | reverse complement strand
GGCGGCAGCGGGCCGAATTATCAGAATCTGTAGGCACTTGCGCATGTGTAGCCGCACGGCTACACTTGAGCATGCGGATCGAGACCACGCGGGCCTTCCGCCAATGGATTGACTTCGTGATCGGGTCGGGCGTGCGCGCATCCAGGCGCGAATCGAGCGCCTCGCGTCCGGCAATCCGGGGCTACATCGCCTCCTGAGCGATGGCGTCTGCGAGCTAAAGATCGATACGGGACCGGGATACCGTGTCTACTACGTGCAGCGAAGCCGCGTGATGATCGTGCTGCTCGCCGCGGGCGACAAATCGACGCAGCGTGGAGACATCGCGCGTGCGGTCGCATTGGCGAAGAATCTGTGAGGCGCAACGTGGCAAAGACGAAAACGAAACGCTACGACGTCGCAGAGCATCTGCGCACGCCGGAGGAAATGGCGCTCTATCTCGACGCCTGCATCGAGGAAAGCGATGGCGATGCCGCGTTCATCGCGAAGGCGCTTGGAGACATTGCGCGCGCGCAGGGCATGTCGCGCGTGGCTCGCGCCGCGGGACTTTCCCGGGAAAGTCTCTACAAGGCGCTCTCGGGCGAGCGCAATCCCGATTTCGCGACCGTGCTGAAGGTTTCGCGCGCGCTCGGGCTGAAGCTGCACGCCGAAGCGGCGTGAGGCGCTGAGCCGCACCGCGCTCGTCGCGCCTCGACGCCGTCATCCCGGCGAAAGCCGGGATCCGCTTTGATTTTCCGGTGTAAAAAGATGAAAGACAAAATGGGTCCCGGCTTTCGCCGGGACGACGGCGTATTGCGCAACGCTCGTCAGGAACCGCCCCCGACGTTATCGGTCTTCCCGATGAACGCCGCCACGTTGTCGTGCAGCTGCTTCAGCGACGGCAGGTGCGCATACACCATGTGGCCAGATTCGTAGTAGTGCGTCTCGATGTGGCTGACGAGCTCGGACGGAATCGGCAGGTGCTTCATCTCGTAGTCGGCGGTGTAGAACGGCGTGGCGAGATCGTAGTAACCGGAGTTCAGCATCACGTGCAGCTTCGGGTTGTACTTCATCGCCGCGGCGAGATCCGGAATCACGTTCGGGAAGCCCGGGATCGGGAACGGCGCGCCGTTGGGCTGCTTGTGCTCGAACTTCCAGGCCGGAAATGCGCCGTCGGCGAACAGGTGGTAGGTGTCTTCCTGGCCGAACTTGAGCTCCTTGCGCACGTAGTCGTTGAACGCGGCGTAGTACGCGGACGAGATCGCGGCGGACTGCGGGTCGTACGCGGCGGCCTGGTTCAGCGCATCCATGGTCGGACCCGAGAAGCGCGAATCGAGGCGGCCGGTCGTGAGGCCCTGATCCAGCTGCAGGTTGTGCTCGAACTCGCCGCCGTTGACGCGCAGGTTCGCGCGCTCGAGGTAGTCGACCGGCAGGCCCGTGTATGCGTGCAGCTTCTCGGCGACCGCGTGCTTGCGCGCCGGATCGATCGCGTTGCCGGCGGAGAGCGCGAGTGCGTATTCGCCCATCGCGAACTGCTCGACTTCGGTCAGCAGCGCCTGCAGGTCGGCCGGCGCGTTCGGCAGCTTCTTGTGGTACCACGCGGTCGCGGCATAGGTCGGCAGCGCGAGCTCGTACGAAAGATCGACGCCCGGATCGATCTCCGGAAAATCGATCAGCATGCCGAGATTGAGCACCTGCGAGAGCAGCACGACGCCGTTGAGATCGATCGCGCGATCGTTCTGCAGCAGATTGGCCAGGATCGCCGATCGCGTCGTGCCGTAGCTTTCGCCGAACAGGTACTTCGGCGAATTCCAGCGGCCGTACTGCGAGAGGAACTTGCCGATGAAGTCGGCGAACGCGTTCGCGTCGGGATCGACGCCGAAATACTCCTTCGGGCCCTTTTCCTTGTCGGCGAACGTCGAGAAGCCCGCGCCGGGCGCGTCGATGAAGACGAGGTCGGCGACGTCGAGCAGGCTGTACTCGTTGTTGACGAGCCCGTACGGCGCCGGCGCGGTGTGCTGATCGTCGGCGGTGACGACGCGCCTGGGTCCGAACGCGCCCATGTGCAGCCAGATCGTCGACGAGCCCGGGCCGCCGTTGTAGATGAACATGATCGGCCGGTGCGAGGCCTCGACGCCCTTGCGGAAGTAGGCCGCATAGAAAATGCTCGCGGTCGCCTTGTCCTTCTTGTCGGTCAGAAGGATCGTGCCGGCGTTGGCCGTGTAGTCGATGCGCTTGCCTTCGACGGTGACGGAGCCTTCCGTCTTCGAAGTCTTGGCCTTGAGCTCGACGGGCTTCTCGGATTCCTTCTTGGTCACTTCCTTGGTCGTCGTTTCCGCGGCGGGGGCGTCGTCGTCGGCAAAGACCGGCGGCATCGCCACGATTGCGGCCAGGATTGCCGCGGTGCACAGGCTCTTCTTCATGATCACTTCCGGTTTGGGCTTGTGAGGCGCGCGCGAACAGCGTGCCGGGCGCGCCAGTGTCTTGATTCCGGGCGCGACAACCATCCCCCAGAAGTCACGCGCTTCGAGTTGAGCGCAGGCCGGCGCCCGCAAAAACCCGGCGCGTCTCGACACGCCGACCTCGTTGTCGCAGCATCCGCGCGGGACCGGCTCGCGTTTCGCGAAGTCGCGTGTTCCGCTCGCGGCGGCATCCGCGCGCACCATCCCGGCACCCGAATCGATCCGGAGGAACCGCCCAGACATGGCCCGCATTGCGCTGATCACCGCCGTTGCCGCGCGCGATCTCGACGAGGACCTGCCGCCGCTCGTCGCCGCCCTGTCGGTCGACGGCATCGCGGCGAGCGTGGTGAACTGGGACGACGCGTCGGTCGACTGGTCGCGCTTCGACCTCGCCGTGCTGCGCTCGACCTGGGACTACTCGCTGCGGCTGCCGGAGTTCCTGCGCTGGGTGGATCGCGTGTCGGAGTCGACGATGCTGCTCAACCCGCGCGACGTCGTGCGCTGGAACACCGACAAGCACTATCTCGGCCACCTCGCCGCTGCCGGCGTGCCGATCGTGCCGAGCGCGTTCGTCGAGCCGGGAGACGATGCCGGCCACGCGCTGGATCGCTTCCTGGCCGCGCAGGCGGCCGAATTCGTCGTCAAGCCGAGCATCGGCGCGGGCTCGCGCGATGCGCAACGCTATGCGCGCGGCGAGCGCGACGATGCGGCACGGCACGTCGAGCGTCTGCTGAATGCGCAACGCAGCGTGCTGCTGCAGCCTTATCTCGGCCGCGTCGACGTGCGCGGGGAGACCGCGCTCGTGTTCTTCGATGGCCGCTTCAGCCACGCGGTCCGCAAAGGACCGCTGCTCCGCCGCGGCGAAGGTCCGACACGTGCACTGTTCGCGGCCGAGCACATCACGCCGCGCGTCGCCGAAGCCGACGAGATCGCGATCGCAACCCGCACGCTGGCCGCGATTCCGTTCGCGCAGCCGCTGCTCTATGCGCGCGTCGATCTGATCCACGACGACGACGGAGCGCCGCGCGTGCTCGAGCTCGAGCTCTCCGAGCCGTCGTTGTTCTTCGAGCACGCGCCGGGATCGGCCGAATGCTTCGCGCGGGCCATCGTCGCGCGCGGCGCTGGGCGGCCGCGCGGATAGGTGCGTTGGACGCGGCGGACTGACCTACCGGCGATTCCAAGTTACAATTTGCATTCCCTGCCCGCGCGTCGCGCGGAATCCTTAGGAATTTCAGGACCATGAAGATCCTGGTCGCCTACAAGCGCGTCGTCGACTTCAACGTCCG
>DAISJF010000273.1:0-3728 GCA_036821625.1 Rhodanobacteraceae bacterium | reverse complement strand
CGCTCTATGACGCCGGCGTCACGATCATTCCGGGCACCGATGATCTCGCCGGGTACATGCTGCACCACGAGCTCGAGCTCTATGTGCGCGCAGGCATCCCGCCCGCGGAAGTGCTGCGCATGGCGACGCTGACGTCGGCGCTGGTCATGGGCGTCAACAAGGATCGCGGCGTGATCGCGGCCGGCAAGCTCGCCGACATGGTGCTCGTCGACGGCGATCCGACCCGGGATATCCGCGACATCCGCAACGTGCAGACCGTGATCAAGGGCGGCAAGACCTACGATCCGGCGAAGATCGAGCACGCGCTCGGCATCACGCCTCGCGCAGCGCGCAAGGGCGGCTGAGCCCGATCGCACTCGAACGATCCGTCGGCGTTTTCCATGGCGCGCGCCGCATCGCGCGCGTCATCGCCACTCGAAACCGTCTCCGCTACCATGGAACGCGGGGACGAGGTGCAGCATGGAAAGTGCGTGGAAGCCGCGCGGCCGACCGCTCGAAGCGCTCGGCATCAGCGAGATCGAGGAGCGTGTGTACGAAGCGCTGCTCGACCATTCCGGAGCGGCGCTCGCCGATCTCGAGCGCGGGCTGACGCTCCCCGCACGCAGGCTGCAACGCGTGCTCGACGCGCTCGAGCAGAAGGGACTCGTCACGCGCACTTCGGGTCCGCCGCGCTGTTACGTCCCCGCCTCGCCGGACATCGCGATCGAAGCGCTCGCATTGCGCCGCCAGGACGAGCTGCGTCGCGCGCGCGCCGAGATCCAGCGCCTGCAGGAGCGCGCGGCGGCGAGCGCCGGCGAGCAGCGGCAGATGATCGAGCTTGTGACTACGCGCGAAGCCGAGCGGCACGTGTTCGAACAGATGCAGCACGCGGCGCAGCACGAGCTGATCTTCCTCGAACGGCCGCCGATCCTGATCGCCGGCCCCGAGCAGCCGAACGAGACCGAGATGAAGGCGCTCTCGCGCGGCGTGCGCTATCGCAGCATCGCCGACCGCGCGTTCCTCGAGTTGCCCGGAGTGTTGACGCGCGTTCGACAGGACATGCTGGCGGGCGAAGAAGTCCGCGTCGTTTCGCAGCTGCCCTTCAAGATGGTCATGGCCGACCGCAGCATCGCGCTGATCCCGTTGAACCTCGAGCGGCCCGGCAGTCCGACCATGCTGGTGCGATCTTCGGCGCTGCTCGATGCGCTGTACGCAATGTTCGAGCTGCTCTGGAGCAGGGCCGCGCCGATCGCGTTTACGCGCGAAGGAGCAATGCACACGCGTGAACTCGCGGAGCGCATGCCCAGAGAAACCGAGCAACTGATCCCGCTGCTCGCGTCGGGCCTCAACGACAAGGCTATCGCGCACGAGCTCGGCATCTCGGCGAGCACGCTGAACCGGCGCATCGCCGAACTGATGAAGAGCGTGGATGCGCGTTCGAGATTTCAGCTCGGCTGGCTGGTCCGCACGTTGTCCGGGGTGTCCTGACTTTACTGAGGGACCGTAACCGCCAGCGCCTGCGGTATGACAGAAATCTGTCATGACGCAAATCGGGCACAAAAACCGCTTGAACTCGCGGCGCGCTACTCCGGATACTCGCTCAGCGCGATCGCATGGGGATCGCGAGATCTATCCCGTTGTCTTTGCAGGAAATTCCAATGAACGCTTTGTCCTCCTCGCGCCTCAAGCCGCTGGCGGCGTGCCTCGCTGCGGCGCTTGCCATCGCCCCCGCCGGCGTACTGCTGGCCGATCCCGCACATCCAGTCGTCCAGCCGATGTCGTCCGCGTCGGTGCCCCACCGTTCGCACATCGCGCAATGGCTGGCGACCTCCTCGGGACTGACGCGCAAGGGTCTTTCCTTGCAGCAGATGATGGACGCAGCCGTCGCCGAGGCACGCGCGAGGGAACCGGCGCCGCCGGACCGGTCGCCCGGAGTGACTGCGGTCACCAGCTGCAACGACAGCGGACCCGGCACATTGCGCGGTGCGGTGACGACCGCGGTCAGCGGCGACGTGATCGATCTGACCGGGGTTTCGTGCAGCACGATCACGCTGACAAGCGGAGCAATCAACGCAGTCGTCGACGATCTCACGATCAACGGACCCGGTGCGTCCGTGTTGACCGTGGATGCCGGCAGCGCCTCGGGCGTCATCAACCACTACGGGACCGGCACGATCGCAATCGACGGCCTCACGATCATCAACGGCCACATCGCCGGCTACGACTATCACGGCGGCGCGTGCGTGCTGTCTGCCGGCAATATCTCCGTCAGCAATTCGAACGTATCGAACTGCTATTCCTATACAGCTCACGCTTATGGCGGCGCGCTGTGCGCGGTCGGCAGCGTCACGCTCGACCAGAGCACGCTCAGCGGCAACACGAGCAAGGGACATTCCTATTACTACTACTATGTGGGCTACGGCTGGTACATCATCGGTGGCGCTGCGCGCGGCGGCGCGGCATACGCCGGCGGCGCATTCACGATCACGAACAGCTCCATTTCGCACAACACGTCGTACAGCCCCCGCTTGTCGGTCGGCGGCGGACTGTTCACACGTGCCAGCGGCGACGTGATTTCCGGCTCGACGATCGACAACAACTTCGCAGGTCTGGGCGGCGGCGTGCAGTTCCTCGGACATTTGAGCGGAGAGCCTTACGGAGTGACCATCGTCAACAGCACGATTTCCGGCAATACCGCGCAAGTCAGCGCAGGCGGCGTGGGTTCGTACCGCATGAGTTACCTGGCGCTACACAACAGTACCGTCACCGACAATCACGCGGAGTATTGCGGCGGCGCCTACGTCTACTACGGCAACGCCGACCTCCAGAGCACGATCATCGGCGGCAATACGTCCGTCTATAGTCAAAACCAGTTCGGCTTGTACTCGGCCGCAGACTTCGACGTGTTCTATTCCGATGCGACAGTGAGCGGCGGCCACGACGCCATCATGACGTCGAATGCACCGCTGCCCGCCGACACCATCACCGCCGATCCGATGCTTCTGCCGCTCGCCGATAACGGCGGACCGACGCTGACGCACGCGCTCGATCCGGCCAGCGTGGTGATCGACAAAGGATCGAATCCGGACAATCTCGACGACGACCAGCGCGGCCAGGGTTTTCCGCGCGTGTTCGGTCCGGCGCCGGACATCGGCGCCTACGAGTCGCAGGGCGGTATCCCGGACGATATCTTCAACAACGGATTCGACTAGTACTTGCGTGTGCCGGGCCCGCCTCGATCGCGGGTCCGTTCAGCGCCACTCGAAACCGTCCCCGAACCGATCGTCGTCGTTGGGTGCGACTGGCGTATCGACGTGCGGGGAGCGACGAATGCCGTCTCACCGACCGCGGAGCTCAGCTCTTCTTCGGCCTCTGCCAGCCGGGAATCGATGTCTGCCGCGCGCGCGAAAGGCTCAGCTCGCCCGAAGGCGCTTCCTTGCTGATCACCGAGCCGGCGCCGATCGTCGCGTCGCGGCCGACGCGCACCGGCGCAACCAATGACGTGTTCGAGCCGATGAATGCACCGTCCTCGATGACGGTCGTGTGTTTTTGCGCGCCGTCGTAGTTGCACGTGATCGTGCCGGCGCCGATGTTGACGTCGGTGCCGATCTCGGCGTCGCCGATATAGGAAAGGTGATTCGCTTTCGCGTTTTCGCCGAAATGCGCTTTCTTGGTCTCGACGAAGTTGCCGATGCGTGCGTGCGCGGCGAGCTCGGTGCCCGGGCGCAGCCGCGCGAACGGCCCGATGT
>DAISJF010000272.1:0-3758 GCA_036821625.1 Rhodanobacteraceae bacterium | reverse complement strand
CGTGACGCCGCAGCCGTCGACTGTCGAATCCGCCAGATAAAGCGATCCCCACGCCGCGATACCGCCGCCGTAGGCCGGAGCGGTCGCCTGCGCGCTGCAGTTCGTGACGCTGACGCGGCTCAAGCTGACGTTGCCTTCGCTCTCGATGCAGCCGCCGCGCGCCACACTGTCACCCGAAGTCGTGTCGTATTTGCCGTCCGTGATGTCGACGCCGTCGATCGCCAGCGTGCCATGTCCGGTATGGTGCAGCACGCGGCTTTGCAGGTTCGCGCCGATCGTGAGGTTCTGTCCGTTGGCTTGCGAGTACTTGATCGTGAGATCGTCCTGAGGGACTACGAGCTCTCCGCTGGTCAGCGTGATCGCACTGCAGGTAAGCCCGTCGAGATCGATGGTGTCGCCGCTGGCCGCGCTCGCAATCGCGTCGCGCAGGCTGCCGGCGCCGGAATCGTCGCAGTTGCTGACCGAGAGCACCGCGGTCGGAAGCCGCGGCATCGATGCGCCCGCAGCGGATAGATCCGGCATGAGGACCAGTGCGAGCGCGGCGGCGAGTTGCCGTGCGCGGGGCAGGCCGGACGGAAAACGTTGGCGCAGTGTCATGACGATCTCCTTTGCAGTCCGCGATGCGAGCGCCGCTGGCGTCGATCGCTCCGGGGGGCAGAATCGCCGCCCGCCCCGCATCCGTCATTGCCGTACGCGTGGCACATTTCTGGGAGATTTATCGCAGCAGACCGCGCGGCCTTCGGGCGGACGCACGGCGGACGCTGCGCCTACTTCGGCCGGATCCGGTGTCTCACCGGCGGCACGTGCGGTCGCGCCGCACCGGGGCCGGCGAATATCTCGATGACGCGCTCCCTGAACGCAACCGGATGCAGCCCGGTCAGGTCGTGCGGCACGTCGATCTCGAAGGCACGCTGTCCCGGCCGCGGACGTATGCGCGCCGATGTGCCGGGCGGACTCTGGCTCGCGTCGCAGGCGGCCACGAGACGGTTGTGCTCATCCATCACGATCAGCAGTGTCTTGCTCGGCATGGCCGTCTCCCCGTTCATATGCTTGTCATTCCGTCGAGCCGGAAGTACGCCGCGTCGTGGCCGGTGTTCTTCACGTTGACGTAGTAGAAATGCGCCGGATACGAGCCCTGGATCGTGTCCTCGGCGCGCTCGTAGAACGTGTAGTGCGTCTCGCGCCGGAATGCGGACGTCTCGAATTCGTAGCTCGGCGGGTCGAACGGATCGTTCGGGCCGAGATAGATGAGACCGGTCGTGATGCCCTTGAACAGCGCCATCGCGAATATGGCGCCGTGATCGTCGCCGTCGCCCCACCAGAACTCGACGTCCACGTCCTGGCCGGGCTCGAGGTAGAAGAAACCGAGATCGCTGAAAGTCATTTTGCATCTCCCGTCGGACTGAACCTCCAGGCCCGCGCGAAGGTGCAGGCCGATCGCGAGCCCGCCGCCGCAAGACTGGATCGCTCGGGAATGTTCACGCGCCGGCAGGAACGAGCGTGCGCCCGCAGGGGTGCAGCGGTCCTTTCCGTCCGCGTGGTTTTTTTCTGGGAGATTTACGGCACGAGGTTTCGCGGTTCAGCTGCGAAAACCGATCCGTGCGTGAGTGCCGTCGCAGAACGGCTTGTTGCTGCTTCCGCCGCAGCGGCAGAGGCGCGCATTCTGCACCCGCGCGACGACGCGACCCGTGCCGCTGATGATCTCGAGATTGCCGCGCACCTTGAGCGGTCCGTCGCGCTCGGGATCGATCGCCAGCGCTCCGTCGCGCGTCTCGAGTGCGTCGGTCTTGCCGCTCGGCGGCTCGCCGGTCGCGGCGAACCCGATCTCCTTGTGCGACTGGTCGCAGAACGGCTTGTTCTTCGACGCGCCGCAGCGACACAGCGTCGCGCGATACCCGAGCGGCTGCCCGTCGAGCACGATGTCGGCTCGCACGGCGTATGGACCGCCTTCGCGAACGGACACGAGATTGACCGGCGGCGCCGACTCGTCGGCGTGCCCGTCCTTGCGGCGATAACGGATCGCGCCGGATGGACAGGCGTGCGCGATCTCGACCAGCGCGTCGACAGGCATCTCGTCGGGATGAATCCATGGTCCGACCACGTTGGCGAGGAAAACCCGCGGCGCACCGGTGACGCAGAAGCGCGCGTGGATGCAGCGCTTTCCTTCGTAGAGCAGCGTGAGGTCCTTGCCTTCGATCTCTTCGACGCCGGCGACGCTGCGCGGCTGGCCGCCGTCGGCGGCCGCCGCCTTCTGCGCGGCCGAAACGGCTGCGGCTTGCGCGGCCGGCGCGGGTGCGGGCGCAGGCGTGCTCTCGATGCGCGCGAACTCGCGCTCGGCGCGCATGGCGAGATCGGCGAGCCGATCGGCCGCGCGCAGCGCGCGTTCGTCCGGATCGGCGCAGAGCCGCCGCGCGCCCTTCGCGAGCTCCTGCAGACGCTCGACGAAGAAGCGACGCGCGCTCGCGCGGTCCGGAATCGGCGACGCATCGCGCAGCGCGGTGAACGACATGCCGGCGTTGCAGCCGGGATTCGACGGCCCCGCCGGCAGGCGCGCGGCACGCTCGCCGAGCAGCGTGACCGTGTGCATGAGGTCGATCGCGAGGTCGACCGCGAGCCCCTTTTCGGGCCGCGGCGAGGGTACGACATACGAATACCCGATCAAGCGCAACATCAGCATGTAGCAGGCGTTGGCGACGTCGACGCAGGCCGAAGCCTTCGCGTCGTCGAGCCAGACGCGATTCTCGGGCCGTGGCGGACGCCGCAGCACCGGATTGTGCGCGGCCGGGAACGACGGCACGAAGTCCGGATTGGCGGCGAGGAGCTCGCGGTATTCGGCGCGCATCTTGCAGAAACGCGCGAAGTGCGAATGCTCGGCGTCCTTGGGCGCGCCCTCGCCCTGCACGATGATTGCGTTGAAGGCCGCAAGCGCGGTCTTCGAACAGATCACGCGCTCGGCGCCCTTGAGGTCGACTTCGGCGGGCGAGAGCTGCAGGGCCGGGTCGCCGCAAAACGCGGCCTTCTCGCCGATCGACTCGACCAGGCGGGTCAGGTTATCGCCGAGCTCGCCATAGAACACGCCGACCGTGTCGTAGTCCATTGGCATCGGCGTCAGCAGCGGCGCATCGATGCCGCGCATGAATTGGCGCTCGGGCTCGAAGCCCTTGCCTTCGGGCTCGTCGGAGCCGTGCGGGCGTTCGAGAAAGACGAAGTGCTGCAGTGTCTCGGGATTGAACGGCGCGAGCTTGACGACGATGCCGGCCGGCATGCGCCCGAAGCCGATCGGGAAGTTGTCGCGCCCGAAGAATGGCGACGCGCCGAGCGCCGACGTGATGTTCCAGACCGCGGCGAGATGGCCCATCTCGTCGATCGCGACCTCGACGATGCAGCGCCGCCAGCGCGCGACGACCTCGGCCTCGCGCGCGCTAAGGCCATCGGCTTCGCCGTTCTTGAGGCTGAAAGCCGCGTAGAGGTACGTGCACATCAGCGTGTGCTCGAGCTCGGCAGCCTCGCTGAGCGCGAAGATCAGCCGCTCGCGGGTGGCCATGACGGCGCCTGCCGTGTTCGGTTGCATCGTCATGACATCCTCCGTGCACGACCACCGTACGGAAGGATTGTTGCACAGCCGTCAAGAGGCGCGGGCGCCCGGCTACGGTGGGTCGAAGCCGTCCTGGAAGATCACGTCGCTGGCCTGCACTTCGAACGCACCGATGTCCGCGTGGGGGCCGACCTCGCGCAGATAGCCGGGCCCGCGTTGGTCG
>DAISJF010000271.1:0-3764 GCA_036821625.1 Rhodanobacteraceae bacterium | reverse complement strand
AACGCGCAAGCACGCGAGATGCCGCTTTCCGGCTACCGGCTACCGGCTACCGGCTACCGTCTTCCGGCTTCCAGCTACCGCCCTTCAAAACAAGAAACCCGGCCTCCGACCCATCATGCGCCTCCTGAAATACATCCTGATGTTCGCGATCGCGCTGCTCGTCATCGGCGGCGTGCTGCTGTGGATGCTGCCGGCCGATGTGGCATATCGCCAGACCGCGAACTATCTCGGCCCGGTCGCGCTGAGCGGCGTGCGTGGAACATTGTGGAACGGCCATGCGGACGGCATCAGCGTGTTCGGCCGCGATCTCGGCGAGATCGACTGGCGCATGGCGAAGAGTCCTCTGCTGCAGGGACGCGTGGCCGCGGACGTGCGCATTCAGGGCGCGGATGTCGATGCGGCGGGCCTGGTCGAACGCGACGAGCCCGGCGCGCTCACGTTGCGCGACATACGCTTCCGGTTTCCCGCGCATCTACTGGAGCCCGCGCTCGACGAACCCGGTGTCAGCCTGCTCGGGGTGATCAGCGGCGCCGTCAGCGAAGCGACGCTGCGCGACGGTTTCCTGCGCAACGCGACCGGCAACGCGCGCTGGAGCGACGCCGGCGTGAATGCGGATGTCGAGGCGCACTTCGCGGACATCCTCGCCGATTTCGCCGCGCAGCCGAACGGCGGACTCGCCGGCAGCGCGCACGATGACGGCACGGGCAATCTCGCGGTCACGGCGACGTTCCGCGCCGGCATCGAGGGTTTCGAAGTGGACGCGGTGCTGCGCGCGCGCAACGGCGATCCGCAGGTCCAGGACACGTTGCGCTATGTCGGCGTCCCGCAGGCCGACGGTTCGTCCAAGCTGGTCGTGCGCGGTCGTCTGTTCAAGCTCTACTAGCGCATATCATGGCGATCGATCGCGATTTTCTCGCAGGCGCGCTCGAAGCCGCGCAGCGCGCGGCGGATGCCGCCGAAGCGGTGACGCTGCCGCGCTATCGCGCGCGCGACTTCTCGGTCGAAACCAAGCCCGACGCAACACCGGTCACGGACGCGGACCGCAGCGCCGAAGCCGAGATCAAGCGTGTGCTGCGCGCGAGCTTTCCCGCGCATGCGTTCTACGGCGAGGAGGAAGGCCGTGAAGGTCAAGGCGATTTCCTCTGGCTGATCGATCCGATCGACGGCACCAAGTCGTTCGTGCGCGGCTATCCGTTCTTCTCCACGCAGATCGCGCTGATGCATGAAGACGAGCTCATCGTCGGCGTTTCCGCGGCCGGCGCGTTCGGCGAGCGCATGTGGGCAACGCGCGGCGGCGGCGCATTTCTCGCGACGCGCGATGCGCGCGGTGCGATGCGCGTGCATGTTTCGGCTGCGCGCGCGTTCGATGCCGAAACAGCGATTTCGACCGGCAACCTCAAGACGTTGGCGTCGGGTCCGCGCTGGCAGGCACTCGCCGAGCTCGTGCGCCGGAGCGGCCGCGTGCGCGGCTACGGCGATTTCGTCCATTACCATCTGCTCGCGCGCGGCGCGATCGATCTCGTGATCGAATCGGATCTCAATATCCTCGACATCGCGCCGCTCGTTGTGATCGTGCGCGAAGCCGGCGGAGTGTTCACGGATCTCGACGGGCGCGCGGTCGGACTGGAAACGACGAGCGCGCTGGCCGGTCCGCCGGCGCTGCACGCGCAGGCGCTGGCGCTGTTCGAGTGAGGTCACCGGTGAGCCGTGAGCGGAGCGTCTTTCCCGCTCACCGCTCACCGCTGACCGCTCACGTCTTACAATGACGCATGCGAAAGCCCCCCATCGTCCACGCCACGCGAACAACGACGACGAGCCGCTTCCTGCGCACCGAGGAAGTCGATCTCGAATTCTCGAACGGACAGCGACGCACCTATGAGCGGCTCAAGAGCTCCGGTCTCGGCGCGGTCATCATGGTGCCGATGCGCGACGACGACACCGTGCTGCTCGTGCGCGAATACGGCGCGGGCATCGGCCGTTATGAGCTGGGTCTGCCGAAGGGACGGCTCGACCGCGACGAGACGGTCGAGCAGGGCGCCGAGCGCGAGCTCAAGGAGGAAATCGGCTACGGCGCGCGCGAGCTCTCGATCATTGCGAACCTTTCGCTGTCGCCCGCGTACATGACGTCGATGACGCACGTCGTGCTGGCGCGCGATCTGTACCCGGAACGCCTGCCGGGCGACGAGCCCGAGGAGCTCGAGGTGGTGCCATGGCGGCTCTCCGAGCTGCATCGGCTGCTCGAGCAGCCCGACATCACCGAAGGCCGCTCGATCGCGGCGCTGTTCATCGCGCGCGAATATCTCGCCGGCCGCTTCCACCCGCAGCCGTGAGCATCGATCACGCGGCGCTTGCAACCAAAGTCGCGTATCTCGCCGAACGCGCGGCCGTGGCGATTCTCGACGTGTACGACTCGGAATTCGCCGTCGAGCAGAAGGACGATCGCTCGCCGTTGACCGCCGCGGATCTCGCCTCGCATCACATCATCGTCGAAGGTCTCGCCGCGCTGACGCCGGATGTTCCGATCCTGTCCGAGGAATCTTCGGGAATTGCCTGGTCCACGCGCTCGCGCTGGTCGCGCTACTGGCTCGTCGATCCGCTCGACGGCACGCGCGAGTTCGTCAAGCGCAACGGCGAGTTCACGGTCAACATCGCGCTGATCGAGGAACAGCGCCCGACACTCGGCGTCGTGCAGGTTCCCGTCACCGGAGAGCTTGCCGCGGCCTGGCGCGGCGGCGGCACATGGATCGGCCGTCCCGGCGAGAAGGCGCGGCATGTGAAGACGCGCAGGCGCACGACCCCGCTCGTCGCAGCAGGCAGCCGCTCGCACGCGTCCGCGCACGAGACGGAGCTCCTCGCGCGGCTCGGCCACTGCGCGAAGCTGCCGCTCGGATCGTCGCTGAAGTTCCTGCGCCTCGCGTCGGGCGAGGCCGATCTCTACATCCGTCTCGGGCCGACGTCGGAGTGGGACACGGCGGCCGGCCAGTGCGTGCTCGAGGAAGCCGGCGGCGCGGTGCTCGACATGCAGGGTGAGCCGTTGCGCTACAACACGCGCCAGACGCTGATCAACCCGGATTTCGTCGCGATCGGCGATCCGTCCGCGGACTGGTCGGCCTTGTTTTCAGGACCCTAGGCAGCTGCGGCTTCATGAAACCGACCATCGACGAGCTTCTCCGCATCATGGCCACGCTGCGCGATCGCGAGCGCGGCTGCCCATGGGATCTCGAACAGAACTTCGACACGATCGCGCCGTATACGATCGAGGAAGCCTACGAAGTCGCCGACGCGATCGACCGGCGCGACTACGCCGCCCTCTGCGAGGAGCTCGGCGATCTGCTGCTGCAGGTCGTGTTCCATTCGCGCATGGCGGAGGAGGCCGGCCATTTCGGTTTCGACGATGTCGTCGCCGCGATCTGCCGCAAGATGATCGCGCGCCATCCGCACGTGTTTGCGGATGCCGAGCTCGCGACGGCCGGCGAGCAGACCTCGGCGTGGGAACGCATCAAGGCCGAGGAACGCAGCGCGAAGGGCGACGCTGACACGAGCGTGCTCGCCGGGATCTCGCGCGGCATGCCGGAATGGCAGCGCGCGCTGAAGCTGCAGCAACGCGCCGCGCGCGTCGGCTTCGACTGGCCGTCGGTCGATCCGGTATTCGAAAAACTGCACGAGGAGCTCGACGAAGTGCGCTCGGAGTTCGCCGGCGGCGCCGATTCCGAGCGGCTCAACGACGAGATCGGCGACGTGCTGTTCGTCTGCGTCAATCTCGC
>DAISJF010000270.1:0-3774 GCA_036821625.1 Rhodanobacteraceae bacterium | reverse complement strand
GGCGACAATCCGGATGATACGGCTAACCTCCTCAAGATGCTCGGCGACCCGCCGCACGTGATCAAGCTCAACGAGGGCGCGCAGGGGCAGGGCGTGCTGCTGGCCGAGAAACGGTCCTCCGCCCAGGGCATGATCGAGGCGTTCCGTGGCCTTTACGCGAACTTCCTCGTGCAGGAGTTCATTCGCGAGGCGAGAGGCGTGGACCTGCGTTGCTTCGTGGTCGGCGGCAAGGTCGTCGCGGCGATGCAGCGGCAGGCGACGGACGGCGATTTCCGCGCGAACATCCATCGCGGCGGCACGGCGCTCCCGGTCGAGCTGACCTCGCTCGAGGCCGACATGGCGATCCACGCCGCGCAGGTGATCGGCCTGGGCGTCGCCGGTGTCGACCTCTTGCGCTCGCATCGGGGTCCGCTGGTGCTCGAGGTCAACTCCTCGCCGGGCCTCGAGGGGATCGAAGCTGCGACCGGCGTCGACGTCGCCGGCGCGATCATCGACTATGTTGCCGGTGCGACCCGACCGCGGCCGTTGGCGCGTCCGCGCAAGCGTGCCCGGCGCCGGGCCTAGCCAGGATCGGGGCGGTCTC
This sequence comes from Rhodanobacteraceae bacterium, assembly GCA_036821625.1. GTDB lineage: Bacteria > Pseudomonadota > Gammaproteobacteria > Xanthomonadales > Rhodanobacteraceae > Dokdonella_A. The sequence goes on along the minus strand of DAISJF010000270.1, from coordinate 3,191 downwards.
CCGGGTCCGCCAGGCCGGTCGGGAGCCGGGCCTGCCCTAGGCCGCTTCCTACGAGCAACAGTGTACGAACGAAATCGTTGACGAATGTCCGCGGTTTCGCTAGCGTTGATGCCCCGCCGGCACCTCCGCCGCGATCCTATCGAGTCCCGGGAGAAAGACAGAATGAAAATGCACGCATCGAGTCTCCTTCTTTTCGCAGCGTTCGCCGTCGCGGCGGCGGCGGCCGAAAAACCCCAGCCGGCGGTCAACGCCGACACGAAGGATCGATTCGCCACGGTTTCGAGCTGGGTGCAGCAGGAAATGCGTCCCGGTGGACGCTACGCGCACGTGACGGCCACCGAGCGCAGCACCGTCGAAGGAAAGCTGGCCGAAATGGGCGGGCTGCTCGACAAGCACGGCAGCGTCGACCAGATGAACGACGCGGAAAAGACCGAGATGTTCAACAGCCAGGAACAGGTCAACGCGATTCTGGCGAAGCGTGACGGCGACCGGCTGATCTGCAAGAGCGTCGCTCCGGTCGGCTCGCATATCCCGGTCACGACCTGCAGGACCGCGCGCCAGATGGAAGCGGATCAGCACGAGGCCCAGAAGTTCCTCGACGATCGCCAGAACGTGCAGCTGAAGAGCGGCAGCTAGGGCAAATACGTAGCGCCGGCACCTCGCCCGCGCTGCGCCCGCCGGTTCGTATCTGCCGGGCGCGTTACGCAAGGGGAGTGACGTATGAGATCGATGCTGCAACGTTTGCTGTTCGTGATGGCGTTCCTGCTCGCCGGAATGGGCGTGGCCAAGGAGAACTATCGCGAGATGGGTCCCAAGGCCGATACCAAGGAGAAATTCGAGCAAGTCGCCGAGAACATCCGCCACGAGATGGAAGACGGTGGACGCTACGAGTACGTCAAGCCGGACGAGCGCAGGACCATCGAGCAGAAGCTCGCCGAGATCGATGCGCTGTTTACCCAGGACGTCACCGTCGACAACATGAAGCAGGATACGAAGGTCAGGCTCTTCAATGCGCAGGAAGTCATCAATTCGATCCTGACCCGACGCGACCGCGATCGCGTCATCTGCAAGAACGAGGCGCCCGTCGGCTCGCATATTCCGGTGACGAGCTGCCATACCTACGGACAGGAGGAGGATGCGCGCCGTGGTTCGCGCAACCAGATGGACGAATGGACCCGGCTCGGCTGTACCAAGTCCGGCTGCGGAGGCGCCAGCAAGCCCGCGGTGAGCTCAGGCGATTCGCGCTAGGCCTGCCAGTACGTGGCCCGGACGCGGGAACCTAAGGATGGCTACGATCCCTCGGGTACGACCTTCCTCGTTGACTCGTCCGACGCGGCGGACTAGGGTGCGCGAATGTCCGTGACCCGGCCGGCCGGCGCGGCAGGCGACCCGGCATCGGCAGGCCGCGTCCGGCGCCTGTCGAAGCCAGTGCAGTCGGTGGCTCGCAGAACCCGGCCGCATTAGTATTCCTACCGTCACCCGCGGGAGTAAGCACAGTGGCGAAGATCGAAGAACTTCCGAAGCCCACCGAAGCCGAGCTCGGCATCCTCAACGTATTGTGGGACCGCGGGCCATCGACCGTGCGTGACGTGCACGAGGCGTTGTACCGCGACGAAGGCGCCGGCTACACGACTGCGTTGAAGCTGCTGCAGATCATGCACGGCAAGGGCCTCGTCGAGCGCGATGATTCCGAGCGCGCGCACGTGTTCCGCGCCGCGGTCAGCAAGGAACGCACGCAGAAACGCTTCCTCAGCGACATGGTCCAGCGCGTGTTCGACGGATCGCCCTCGCAGCTCGTACTGCACGCGCTCGGCTCGCGCCCGCGCGCGACGCGCGAGGAGCTCGACGAGATACGCGCCCTTCTGAACAAGCTCGAGCCGGGATCACGAAAATGAGCATGCAACTCGCGGATTGGCTTCCGTTGATCCAGTCGCTGGGCTGGACGCTGCTGCACTTTCTCTGGCAGGGCGCGTTGATCGGTCTCGTCTACGGCGGACTGCGCGTTGTCGTGCCGCCGAGTCGCGCCGAGGTGCGCTATGCGGCCGGGCTTTTCGCGCTGGCGCTGCTTGCGCTGTGTCCGGTGCTCACACTGGGCGTGGTCTATCCGCATGTGGTCATCGCGGCCGCGAACGCGGAGCCGAGCGGCATCGAGTTCGTGACGGCGGCGACATCCGCGGCGGCGCAGCCGTCGGCGGGATTCACGCTCGACCGCGTGCTGCCCTGGCTCGTGCTGGGCTGGATCGTCGGCGTGGCCGTGATGGCGTGGCGCGCGCTGCGTCAATGGCACGCACTCGAGCGCATAGCGCGACGCTGCGCGCAGTCGAGCTCCGATCTCGAGCGCATGCTCGCTTCGCTGGCGCGTCGTTTCAATCTCGTGCGATCGATCCGCGTGCTGGTGTCCGAACAGATCGACACACCGACGCTGATCGGCTGGCTCAAGCCCGTCATTCTCATACCGACCGCGGTCGCGCTCGGCTTTCCGCGCCATCAGGTCGAGCTGATCCTCGCTCACGAGCTCGGCCACCTGCGTCGCTACGATCACCTGGTGAATCTCGCGCAGGCCGTCATCGAAACGCTGCTCTTCTATCACCCGGTCGTGCACTGGATCTCACGCGAGGTGCGCAACGACCGCGAAGTCTGCTGTGATCGCCTCGTGCTGCGACTGACGCGCGGCGAGCCGCGCGAGTATGCGCAGACGCTTGCTTCGCTCGAGGAGCTTCGTCTTGCGACGCCGCAGCTCGCCATCGCCGCAACCGGCGGCGTCTTGCTCGATCGCGTGCGGCACATCATCGACATGCCCGCGCCGCGCTTGGCCATGCCGCGCCCGACGCTTGCACTTTCGCTGCTCATTGCCGCCGCGGTCTTGATCGCCGGCATGAGCGTTCTGCGCCCCGATCGCAAGGATCTCGATGCATTGGCGGCGGGTGCGAGCGCGCTGCTCGAGCGGCTGCCGCGCCCGGATGCGGCCATGCTGATCGGCGTCGCTCTGCGCGAGCCGCCGAAGTGGACGGTGTCGCTCGCGAAACCGAAGCTCGCGCTCGTGGCTCCGCGCGAGGAACCCGCGCGCACGGTCTACGTCGAGACGATTCCGCCACCGGCGCTGCCGAGCTCGGACGCATGGACGGTGCATCGCGAGCTCGGGCCCGTCGCCGATGTGCGCGTCGGCGAGCCCGCCGCGACGCAATCCAGCA
>DAISJF010000269.1:0-3781 GCA_036821625.1 Rhodanobacteraceae bacterium | reverse complement strand
CAATGCGCTGTTCGATGCGCCGCTCGTCACGGCGAGCACCGGCGGCACCGGCGGCGGCGGCGCGGCGCTTACCAGGCGCGGCCGCGAAGTGCTCCAGCGCTACCGGCGCATGCACGCGGCGTGCGTCGCGGCGGTTGCGGCCGATCTCAAGTTCCTCTGCGAACATCGTTCCTCGTCGGCCGGTTGACCCAGGTCAAGGCGGGTTCGTCAGCCTTTCGTTATAGTCTGACGGAAATAACGCGAATTGTCCCGGTGGGAAGAAGAGGGTTTCGATGCGATACACGATGCTTGCGGCGGCGCTCGCTGCCGCTGCGTTCGCGGGCGCCTCGCACGCGTACGATCGCGAGGACTGGCCCACCCACTACGCGTTCAGCGACGGCACCGACCTCGGCCTCGTGCTGGTCTACCGCTACGACGTCAACGATTTCAGCGACGACGGCAAGCCCGACGGCTCCAGCGCGTTCGAGGACTCGGCGACGAACCGCCGCAAGGAGCTCGGGCTCTCGCTGAAGAAGAAAGGCGTCTACGAGGCGATCGTCGACTACGAGTACCAGGGCAAGACCTGGCTCGACACGAACGTGCGCTTCTATTCGAAGGGGTTCCTCGGCGAGGACTACGGCGCGTTCCGCTTCGGCTACTCGAAGACGCCCGTGTCGTTCGAAGGCAACACCTCGACCAAGGCCGATGCGTTCCTCGAGCTCGCACTGCCGTCCCAGGCGATCTACGAGAACCGCCGCATCGGCCTCGACTGGCTGTTCGAGCGTCCGAAGTACGTCGTCAACGTCGGCTACTACTGGGCCGGAGATCTGCTCGGCGACAACGACGGAACCACTTACGGAGGTCGCATCGCATGGACGCCTCACAAAGCCGAAGGCGACGTGATTCATCTCGGGGTTGCGGCGTCGCGCGAAGATCGCGACGCGACCACGGACGGCAATGGCGTGCGCCACGCGGCGGGCGTCAGCATCTCGACGCCGCCGGAAGCGGGTCTGACGCCGGTCCGCCTGGTCAGCACCGGTACGTTGACCGCAGATCAGGTCGATCGCGCCGGCCTCGAAGGTTTGTGGATCGGCGGCCCGTGGTCCGCGCAGGTCGAAGCGATCCGCGCCAACGTCTCGCGTCCGGGCACGAACCCGGATTTCACGGCAAGCGGTTTCTATGCGTTCGGCAGCTGGGTCGTTACCGGTGAAAGCAGGCCATACCGTGCCGGCAACGTCGAAGACATCAAGCCGAAGGGGCCGTGGGGTGCGTTCGAGCTGCTGCTGCGCTACAGCGAGATCGATCTCGACGACGCGCCGGTGCAGGGCGGCAGGGAGCACGACTGGACGCTCGGCGCGAACTGGTACCTGACCGCGCACTTCAAGTTACAGATGAACTACATCAAGGCGTACAGCGACAAGGGCAACCTGTCGCTCGATCCGACGATCTTCGAGCTGCGCGCGCAGATCTATTTCTGAGGCCGCGCGACTGGAGGCTATCCGGTGCGAAGCGTCCGCAACTTGCCGAAGTACTCGCGCATGAGCGAGCGCAGGCGTTCGGCGCCGGGGCGGCCCCAGTCGCGCTGCAGCTCGCAGGCGAGTCCGAGCACGGTGATCGGCGTCGCGCCGGACTGGATCATGCGCTGGATCGCGGACTCGTGCGAAACGCGCGTGACGCCGCCGATCGCGTCGGCGACGAAGTAGACTTCGTATCCGTCGTGGATCGCGTCGATCGCGGGAAAAGCGACGCAGACTTCGGTCCAGAGCCCGGCGATGATCAGCTTCTTGCGCTCGGTCTTTCGGATTGCCGCGCGGAAGTCCGGATCTTCCCACGCGTTCATCGATGTGCGATCGATCTCCGGCACGCCCGGAAGCGCTGCGCGCAACTCCGCATTCGTGCCCTGCATGCCGTGCTTCACATAGACCGTGCTGAGGACGACGGGCAGCTCGAACTTCGTCGCGACATGGCCGAGCGTGGTGACGTGGGCCAGCAGCTCGTCCTTGCCGACCGAGCCGACGCCGGCGTACTGCTCGGGCTGATAGTCGATGAACGTGATCACGGCATTCTGCGGCGTGATCAGCGCGTCTTTCGCCGGATCGCGAATCGGAGTCACGTCGGACATGGCCGGCTCCCTGCGATGAGTGCGGTCGCTCGTGATGAGCGGGCGTGACCGGTCTGAAACTTCCTACACGGAACGACGGCGCCGTGCGCTCGCAGCGTTCCCTTCCGGAACCTAGTCTTTGCCGCCGGCAATCGCCGAAAGTCGCGTCTCTTGAATCCTCTCACCCGACCGCGACATCAGCAAGCCGCGCTTGGGCCCGGTCCCGCTTTGCTAGCATCGCCGCATGTCGAAGTCCGCCATCCAGATTCTGCAATCCGTATTCGGCTACGCGGCGTTTCGCGGCGAGCAGCAGGCGATCATCGAGCACGTCGCGGGCGGCGGCGACGCGCTGGTGCTGATGCCGACCGGCGGCGGCAAGTCGCTGTGCTACCAGATTCCCGCGCTGATGCGCGCGGGGACCGCGATCGTCGTCTCGCCGCTGATCGCGTTGATGCAGGATCAGGTCGATGCGTTGCGCCAGCAGGGCGTCGAGGCCGCGTTTCTGAACTCCAGCCTCGATTCCCTGGCCCAACGCGAAGTCGAGCAGCGCTTCATTGCCGGCGGGCTCAAGCTTCTTTACGTGGCGCCGGAGCGGCTCCTGACGGAGCGATGCCTCGACATGCTCGCCGCTGCGGAGATTTCGCTGTTCGCGATCGACGAAGCCCATTGCGTCTCGCAATGGGGCCACGATTTCAGGCCGGAGTATCGCCAGTTGACCGTGCTGCACGAGCGTTTCGCGCGCGTGCCGCGGATTGCGCTGACCGCGACCGCCGATGCGCCGACCCGGCGCGAGGTCGTCGAGCGGCTCGCGCTCGGCAGCGCGCGGCAGTTCGTGGCGAGCTTCGATCGCCCGAACATCCGCTATTGCGTCGTCGAAAAAGACGAAGCGCGCAAGCAGCTCAGGGACTTCCTCGGCGCGCACGCCGGCGAATCGGGCATCGTCTATTGCCTTTCGCGGCGCAAGGTCGAGGACACGGCAGCGTGGCTCGTCGAGCAAGGGATCGAGGCGCTTCCGTACCACGCGGGCATGGAGGCGGCGGATCGCACGGCGAACCAGCAGCGCTTTCTGCGCGAGGACGGCGTGGTGATGGTCGCGACGATCGCGTTCGGCATGGGCATCGACAAGCCGGACGTGCGCTTCGTCGCGCATCTGGATCTGCCGAAAAGCATGGAAGGGTACTACCAGGAAACCGGCCGCGCCGGCCGCGACGGATTGCCGGCCGACGCATGGCTCTGCTACGGACTCGGCGATGTCGTCACGCTCGCGCAGCTGATTGCGCGATCGGAGTCGGGCGATGAGCGCAAGCGACTCGAGCGCGGCAAGCTCGACGCACTGCTCGCCTACGCGGAGACCACGGCGTGCCGCCGCCGTCGTCTGCTCGCGTATTTCGGCGAAGCCTACGATCACGATTGCGCGAATTGCGACAACTGCCTCGATCCGCCCGAGACATGGGACGCGTCCGTCGTCGCGCAGAAAGCCTTGTCCGTGGTCTATCGAACCGGGCAGCGCTTCGGTGTCGCGCACCTGACCGCGGTGCTGCGCGGCGAAGCGGACGATCGCATCCATGCGCTGCGCCACGATCAGCTCAGCACGTTCGGTGTCGGCGCCGAGCTCGACAAGCGGCAATGGCGCGGCGTGTTCCGCCAGCTCGTCGCCGCGGGTCTCCTTGCGACCGACGATGAAGGCTTCGGCACGCTGCG
>DAISJF010000268.1:0-3801 GCA_036821625.1 Rhodanobacteraceae bacterium | reverse complement strand
TGTCGCCGATCGCAGGACAACGAGATGATGCGGCCGTACAACGTAGTGGCTGCGACCTGAGTGCGGACCGCTCAGAAGAACTCGTATAGCCGCACGAACCAATCCAGCGTCGCTTCGTCGAGCGGCGGACGGCCGTAGCCGGCGTAGAACGCGTCGCGGTCCGATGCGCCGAGCCGCAACTCGGGTTCCGTCGCGAGCGCGAGCGCGATGTCATAACGCGGATCGCCGAGACCGCCGCCGGCCCAGTCGATGAATTGCATCGAACCCTCGGCGTCGACGAGGACGTTGTCGAGCGCGGCATCGCCGTGAATCAGGACTTCGGGAACGAAAGCGGGATGCGTAGCCTCGAGCTCAGCGAGAAGCTCGCTAGAGCCGTCACACCAGGCGAGATTGACTCGCGCCTGCGCCAGCGCGCGGTCGATCCATGCGGTCTTGTTGCAAAGAACCTCAGGCACCGGCGTTGCGTGCAGCTGGCTCAGCGCCTCGCCGAGCTTGCCGAACAGACCGGATCGCCGTGCAGGCGGCGCTTGCAGCAGCACATCCCACAGCGAATCGCCGGGCACGCGCGACATCAGCAGACCGGCATCGACGGCTCCGTCGTTTCCGACGTTTTCGTGATACGCGTGCACGCGCGGAATCGGCAGCGATGTCGCCGCCAGCGCCAGCAGCACATCGTGCTCGCGGCGCAGCCAGTCGACGTAGCGGGCATCGCGGCAGCGTTTGAGAACGAGGCGGGCGGTGCCGTCGTCGACGAACACGACCTGCGACGTCATACCCTGCGGCGCGCGCGACAGCGACGCCCGTTCGGAAATCCCGAGAGCCGATGCGATGCTCTGCGGCAGGCGCTCGGAGCGATCCATCGTGTCGCGGAGCCGTCAGAAGTCCATGAAGTAACCGCCGTTCACCGGAATGTTCGCGCCGGTGATGAATCCGGAATCGTCGGCGGACAGGAAATCGACGACGCGCGCGATCTCGCGCGGCTCTCCGAGGCGGCCGACAGGGATGTTCGCGATGATCTGGTTGCGCAGCTCCTCGGGAACGGCCATTACCATCGCGGTCCGGCAGTAGCCGGGCGAGACGCTGTTGACGGTCACGCCCTTCTTGGCGACTTCGCGCGCGAGCGCCATCGTGAAGCCGTGCATGCCGGCCTTCGCGGCGGAATAATTGGTCTGCCCGAACTGGCCGGTCTGGCCGTTCACCGATGAGATGTTCACGATGCGGCCGTAGCCGCGCGAGCTCATGCCGTCGACGACCTGGCGGCACATGTTGAACACGCCCTCGAGGTTCACCTTGAGCACGTCGACCCATTGCTCGGGCGTCATCTTGCGCAGCGAGATGTCGCGCGTGATGCCGGCCGCGTTGACCAGGATCGAGATCGGACCATGCTTCGCTTCGATCCTGCCGATCGTTTCGGCGCAGGCCTGGAAGTCCGTGACGTTGAGCGGCTCGAACAAGACGTCCTCGCCGAGCTCGGCCATCTCCTCGCGGAACGCGGCGAGTCGCTCGCTGCGCGAAGCGAGATCCACCGCGATGACCTTGCGGCCGGAGCGCGCCAGATACTTGCAGATCTCGGTGCCGAGACCGCCGATTCCGCCGGTGACGACGGCAATGCGTTTGCTCATGGAGTGGCTCGTGCAATGCGACATGGCGTGCACCGCAACACCGTGTTGCGACGCACAAGGCGCGCGATGTTAAAAACGCGGTGAGGGCTTGTCAAACGGACGAACGAATCGTTGCGCTGCGTCCCGAAGGATCAGGGCTTGGTGGTGCCCTTCTTCGGCTGCGCGGGATCGAAGGTCCCGTTGCGCACGCTGTTGGCTGCCGCGTTGAGGAAGCCTTGCTGCAGCGACTTCCACAGATCCACGTTGCGCTCGGTCAGGTCGTTGAGCATCGACCACGGCGTCTGGCCGAGGATGTTGTTGAGCTGGCTGCGGAACTGCTGCTGCTGATCGAGAAAGATCTGCAGGCTCTTCTCCAGATAGCTGCCCATGAAGCCCTGCAGCGAATCGCCGTAGAAGCGGATGATCTGCGAGAGCAGGTGCGTCGTGAACATCGGCTGCCCGCGCTCTTCGTGCTCCGAGATGATCTGGAGCAGGACCGAGCGCGTCAGATCATCGCCGGTCTTCGCGTCGCGGACCTCGAACTCCTCGTTGTCGAGCACGAGCTGACGCACCTCTTCGAGCGTGATGTAGCTCGAAATTTCGGTGTCGTACAGCCGCCGGTTCGGGTACTTCTTGATGGTGCGCAGTTGTGCCATGCGGCAACGCTAGCAGAATATGCTGTGGCGCACCAGTTTCCTTGCTGCGCAGCATAGGCTGCCGCGGCGTCCGTGCTGCGGTTGTGGAGAAGGCCGGAAAAGACGGGAGCCGGTAGCCGGTAGCCGGTAGCCGGTAGCCGGTAGCCGGTAGCCGGTAGCCGGAAAGCGCGCGCCCCTGCTCTCCGGCTACCGGTTACCGGCTCCCGGCTACCGTCTTTTTAGCCCCGCGACCTACCACCCCATGTACTGCCCGCCATTGATCGCCAGATTCGCGCCGGTGATCCAGCGTGCATTTTCGCTGACGAAGAAGCCGACCGCGTACGCGATCTCGTCCGGATCGCCGAGACGGCCGATCGGAATCTGCGCGACGATCTTGGCGCGCACCTCCTCGGGAACCGCCATCACCATGTCGGTGCCGACGTATCCCGGAGACACGGTGTTCACGGTGATGCCGAACTTCGCGTTCTCCTGCGCCAGCGAGATCGTGAAGCCGTGCATGCCGGCCTTCGCCGCCGCGTAGTTCGCCTGGCCATACTGGCCTTTCTGGCCGTTGATCGAGCTGATCTGCACGATGCGGCCCCACTTGCGGTTGCGCATCCCGTCGATGACCGGCCGCGTCACGTTGAAAACGGAATTGAGATTCGTGTTGATGACTTCCTGCCACTGCAGCGCGTTCATCTTGTGGAAGGTCGTGTCGCGCGTGATGCCCGCGTTGTTGATCAGGATGTCGATCGGGCCGAGCTTTGTCTCGATCTCGCGCACCATCTTCTCGGCAGTGGCCGCGTCGGAGACGTCGCCTTTCGCGATCGCGAAATCGAAGCCGGCCGCGCGCTGTGCATCCTGCCATGCCTTCGTCTTGGCCTCGTCGCGGTAGTTCGTGGCGACCTTGTGCCCTTGCCGGGCAAGCTCCTGGCAGATCGCGGTGCCAATGCCGCCGGTGCCGCCGGTAACCAATGCCACGCGCGTCGTCATAACGTTCTCCTTCGGTTTGCGAGCCGCGACCCGGATGTGCCGGATTGTGCCCGCGGGTTCATGAAAGTTCCTTCCGCAACGCCGCAAACGGAGCCGGTGCCCGTGCCGCAGACGGAATGCGGCGTGGATCGAAATCGTCGAGCGCCGCCGCCAGCATCGAAGCGACGTCACGGGCGTCCGGCGTCGGCTGGCCGAGGAAACGAAGTGCGGCGCCGAGCGCCGGCAACGGTTCGGACGCATCGACCGCAATCGCGCGCTGCTGCTTGCTGAGCTTGCGTCCGGCCTCGTCGAGCACGAGCGGCAGGTGAGCATAGCGGACGCGAGGAAGATCGAGCAGCTCCTGCAGCAGGATCTGGCGCGGCGTCGAATCGGCGAGATCGGCTCCGCGCACGACATCGGTGACGTCCTGCCACGCATCGTCGATGACGACGGCGAGCTGGTAGGCGTACCAGCCGTCGGCCCGGCGCACGACGAAATCGCCGACTTCCTGCGCAAGGTCCTGCTCGATGCGTCCCTGGATCGCGTCGTCGAAAGCGATCTTGCGCGCGGGCACGCGCACGCGCCACGCAGGC
>DAISJF010000267.1:0-3815 GCA_036821625.1 Rhodanobacteraceae bacterium | reverse complement strand
CGGATGCGCGAGGCCGGACGCGACGTGCTCGCCGCGTGCTCCGCGTGACGGCGCCAGTCCGGCGCGTTGTCGAGCACGGCCTGCATATGCTCGGCATAGTCCGCCCAGTCGGTCGCCAAATGCAAGCGTCCGCCGCGCACGGTGCGCGACGCGACGAGCGCAACGAAGTCGGGCTGGATCAGCCGGCGCTTGTGATGGCGCTTCTTCGGCCAGGGATCGGGGAAGTAGATGCGCACTTCATCGAGCGCCTCGGCGCCGATCTCGCGCTCGAGCACCTCGACCGCGTCGTGGTTATAGACGCGCACGTTGCCGGCACCGGCATGTGCAAGCGCGTTGAGAAGGCGACCCACGCCCGGACGGTGGACCTCGATGCCGATGAAATCGCGCTCGGGCTCGACGGTCGCCGCGTGCACGAGCTGCTCGCCGTTGCCGAAGCCGATTTCGAGCACGTGCGGCGCGGCTCGCCCGAACGTGGCCGCGAGATCGCGCGGTGCGCCCGTGAACTCGAGGCCGTAACGTTGCCAGTGCGCGTCGAACGCGCGCTGCTGCGCCGAGGTGATGCGACCCTGGCGCAGGACGAAGCTGCGGATGCGGCGCGCGTGGAGCTCGGGTTCGGTCATGGCGACGGCGACGTAAGAGCCGGTAGCCGGGAGCCGGTAGCCGGTAGCCGGGAAACACTCCGCACTCTGGCTTTTCGGCTTCCGGCTTCCGGCTCCCGGCTACCGTCGTTCCAAGAACCCGAAGGAATCACGTGATCCTGCCGTCAAGCGGACTCGAAGCCGACGCATAGCGCTTGCGCGGAATCCGCCCGGCCCGAAACGCCGCGCGTCCGGCTTCGACGGCGAGCTTCATTGCGTGCGCCATCAGCACCGGATCTTTCGCGCCCGCGATCGCCGTATTCATCAGCACGCCGTCGCAGCCGAGCTCCATCGCGATCGCGGCGTCCGAGGCCGTGCCGACGCCGGCGTCGACCAGGACCGGCACTTTCGCGTTCTCGACGATCTCGATCAGGTTCCAGCGATTCTGGATGCCGAGGCCCGAGCCGATCGGCGCCGCCAGCGGCATGACCGCGACACACCCGATGTCCTCGAGCCGGCGCGCGAGGATCGGATCGTCGGATGTGTACACCATCACGTCGAAGCCGTCGCGCACCAGCGTCTCGGCCGCTTCAAGCGTCTGCACGACGTCGGGAAACAGCGTCTTCTGATCGCCGAGCACTTCGAGCTTCACCAGCTTGTGCCCATCGAGCAGCTCGCGCGCGAGCCGGCACGTGCGCACGGCATCCTCGGCCGTGTAGCAGCCGGCCGTGTTCGGCAGGATCGTGTAGCGCGACGGCGGCAGCACGTCGAGCAGATTCGGCTCGCCTGGATTCTGGCCGATGTTGGTGCGGCGGATCGCGACGGTCACGATCTCGGCGCCGGCGGCTTCGGTCGCGCGCCGGGTCTCGGCGAGATCGCGGAACTTGCCGGTGCCGGTCAGAAGTCGCGACGTGTAGCGCCGTCCGGCGATGATCAGCGGGTCATCGGTCGAGGGCGGAACGGATTGGGGCAGCGCATTCATCGAACAATCCAGGTGAGGTAGCGATCGCGCCGCGCCCGCGACGCGCGTCGTGCGCGCGGATCCGAGAGGAGGGCGGATCAACCGCCGCCGATCGCGTGAACGACCTCGATGCGATCGTCGGCGCTGAGCCTGCGCGCCGCATAGTCGCTGCGCGGCACGATCTCCCGGTTGACCTCGATCGCGACGCGCCGACCCGCGAGACCCGCGGCGGCAATCAGATCGGCGATCGTCGCATTGCCGTCGACGTCCTGCTCGCGGCCGTTCAACACGATTCTCATTGCGACATTCTAGCGGTCTGCGCCGCCGGGCGCACAAAAAAAAGCGACGTCGCCGAAGCGACGTCGCCGGATCTTCATGGCGGCGCGTCAGCGGTGGCCGCCGTTGTCATCCTTGTCCTTGTCCTTGTTCTTGTCGGTCGGCGGTGTGCGTCGCTCCTGCGCCTGATGCTGCACCGGCGCGTTGTGCACCGGCTGCGGCGGCGGGTTGTGCTGCACCTGCGGCGGATTGTGGACCTGCGTCTGTGTCTGCGGTCCGGACCGCTCGTACGTCGGCGAAGTGCGCGGCGTGTACTCGCGCTGCGTCTGGTTCTGCGGCTGCTTGTACTCCTGCACGTGCGACTGCGGCTTGTCGTAGTCCTGCACGTTGCGCGACTTCGACGCGTTGTTCTGCACGGCATGCGACTGCGGCGAGTACTGCGTCGCCGGCGTTCGCGCGTGGACATTGTCCTCGGTCGGCACCTTGTGCGTTGTCGTCGTGGTGGTGCGTCGCTCGTTGTTGTTGGTCGCGTTCGTCGTCGCCGTGGATGTGCGACCGGTCGTGGTCGTACGCGTGTTGTTGCCCGTCGCCTTGCCATTCGCGTTGCCGCCGGCATTGGCGTTCGCATTCGCTCCGCCGGTCGTGGTCGTGCGCAGGTTCGGATTGCCCGTCGTGCGCTTCGTTTCCTCAACCGCGCGCGGCTGGCCCGGATGCGGCGCGAAGCGCGAGGAAGGCAACCCATTGCCGGTGGTTGCGTTGGTCGTGCCACGATCGACGTTCGGGTTGCCTTTCGGCGTTCCGGTCGGCGTCATCGTGGTGCGCGCGTTGTTCGTCGCGGCGCCCGTGCTGGTGGCCGGACCCTTGGGCGGCGCGTGCTGCTGCACGGCGCCGGTCTGAGCGTTGGCGCCGCCGACCGAGCGCAGCGGGATAGGCTTGGGCTTCGGCCCGTTCTGGCCGACCAGCGTCACGCGCTGCGCCTCGCCCTTGCCGCCGCGGTTCATCGCCGCCGCACCGGCCGCCGTGCCTGTCGCGACCGTTGCGGGTGCCGCCATTCGGCGCATCTGCTGCGTCGCGAGCGGCTGGTCATTGTTCTTCTTGATCGCATCGATGCGCGTCGCGACCGGCACCGGACGCGGCGGCGGCGGCGTGCGCGCTATGACGTTGCGGTTGAGCGCCTGCGCGTTCGGCACGACGCGTGCGCGGGCGGCGTTGGCGCTGACGAAGCTCGCACGCTCCGGCGCGATGCCGACGCGGCTGACCACGCTCGCGTTGCGCAGCTGGTTCTCGTTGACCTGCACGCGCGCCGCATTCACGGCGCGCGCACCGACGAACGCCTCGCGCGACACCGCGGTCACCGCGGCCGTGTTGGTCCGGTACGCGTAGTTCACGTTCGTGAGCGGACGACCGCGCGAATAGTCGTTGTAGACGTTCGTGATGTAGGTGTTGTTGATGATCGTGGTATTGCGCACGTTGACGTTGGTGAAGTAGTTGTGCGAGGCGTGGTACCACGGCACGTAGACGTCGCGCGGGCCGAGCGGGAACCAGCCGACCGGACCGGTGGCGATGCCGACACCGACGCCGAAGCCGGCGCCGCCGACGAACGCAACCAGTGCGGGTGCGTAGACCGGACGCACCGCGACCGGACCCGGGCACCAGCCCCAGCGGTCGCTGGCATAGACCCAGCGTCCGTAGTGGAACGGCGCGAAGCCCCACGCCGCGTCGTCGACCCAGGTCCAGCCCCACGGATCGATCCACGCCCAGTGGCCGTCGCGATACGGGGCCCAGCCGGCCGAGACCTGGGTCGGATACCAGACGTGACCGTATTCGGGCACGTCGCTCCAGCCGCCGTAGTCGTCGAGGTCGGCGTAGCCGATCACGTCTTCCGAAACGTACTGGCGAGAGGCGGCGTGCTCGTAGCGATCGTTGCGCGACTGCACCCAGTTGTCGAAATCGTCGGGGCGCGGCAGACCGACGACTTCGTAGTCGTGCAGCGCCGAGTC
>DAISJF010000266.1:0-3825 GCA_036821625.1 Rhodanobacteraceae bacterium | reverse complement strand
GCTTCGGCGGATTCCTTGGCGGCCTGTGCCCTGGCCAGCTCGGCTTTCGCGGCGGCGCGCTCCTCGGCCGTTTTCGCGCGGTCGACGTGCTTGATCACGACGCCTTGCGGATTGACGATGTCGTAGCCGTACCGGCCCGCTTCGGCCGGCAATGCATCGCTGTAGTGCAGGTTGCCTTCGGCGTCGGTCCACTTGTAGCGATTGTGTGGCGGGCCCGAGCCGGCCGCCCAGCACGAGCCGGCGACCAGCATCGCGAGCAACACCGAGAGAGCCAGGCGCATCGGGATTCCTCCGGTCCCGGAGTATAGGACAGCCGTCGCGGGCGACGCTGAGGGCGCGTTCACAGCGATTTGGTTCCCGCTCAGGCGCCGTAGCGCTCGCGGTAGGCGACGAGGCGCGGAAGCTGGTCGGCCAGATCGGCCTTTCCGGCGGCATAGGAAAGAAGGTCCGACAGGCGCGCGATCGCGATCACCGGGAGGCCGAATTCGGCGCCGAGCTCCTGCGTTGCCGACAGGGCCCCCTGGCCGCGTTCCTCGCGGTCCAGCGCGATCAGGACCCCGGCCGGCTCGGCGCCGTGCGCCCGGATCAGCGCCAGGGATTCGCGGATCGCCGTACCGGCCGTGATCACGTCGTCGACGATCAGGACGCGGCCCCGCAGCGGCGCGCCGACCAGCGTTCCGCCTTCGCCGTGATCCTTCGGTTCCTTGCGGTTGTACGCGAACGGAACATCGCGACCGTGCCGGTCGGCGAGCGCCGCGGCGGTGAGGGCCGCGAGCACGATGCCCTTGTAGGCGGGGCCGAACAGCATGTCGAAGCGGACGCCGGCATGCATCGCCGCATCGGCGTACGCACGCCCGAGCAGCGCGAGCGCCGCGCCCGAGTCGAACAATCCCGCATTGAAGAAATACGGACTCACGCGGCCGGACTTCAGCGTGAACTCGCCGAAGCGCAACGCATTGCGCGCGATGGCGAGGTCGAGGAATTCGCGTTGGGACGGGAGCATGCGAGCGGCGAGCCGTGAGCGGTGAGCGGATTCTGCCTCAATGTCGGCCGAGTGGATGCACAGACGGTGCAGAGCCATGCGCTATTCTTCCGACCAGCGGCTTCTTCCGCTCACCGCTCACCGCTGACCGCTCACCATGCGCATCATCACCTTCAACGCCAACGGCATCCGCTCCGCCGCCACCAAGGGCTTCTTCAAGTGGCTGAAGAAGCAGTCGGCCGACGTGGTTTGCCTGCAGGAAACCAAGTCGCAGGAGGATCAGCTCGAAGATCCGATGTTCCGTCCGGATGGACACCACTGTTTCTATCGCGACGCGACGTCCAAGAAGGGCTACAGCGGCGTCGCGATCTACTCCCGCCGCGAGCCCGACGAAGTGCGCTCGTCGCTCGGCTGGGCGCCGTTCGACGCCGAAGGCCGCTATCTCGAGGCGCGCTACGGGAAGCTCAGCGTCGTCTCGCTGTACGTGCCGTCCGGCTCGTCCGGCGAGGATCGCCAGCGCTTCAAGTTCAAGGTCATGGACTGGTTCAAGCCCGTGCTCGACGAGTGGCTCGCGAGCGGCCGCGACTACGTCGTCTGCGGCGACTGGAACATCGTGCGCAGCCGTCTCGACATCAGGAACTGGACGTCGAACCAGAAGAACTCGGGCTGTCTGCCGGCCGAGCGCGACTGGCTCAACGGCCTGTGCGTCGACAAAACCGGCTGGGTGGACAGCTATCGCGCGCTCAATCCGGAGGGCGAGGACTACACCTGGTGGAGCAACCGCGGCGCGGCACGCGCGAAAAACGTCGGCTGGCGCATCGACTACCAGATGGTGACGCCGGGTCTGCGCGCGAAGCTCAAGTCGTACGCGATCACGCCGAAGCCGCGGTTTTCGGATCACGCGCCGTACACCGTGGACTACGCTCCGTGAGGGAAGCGATCAGGATCTGGCGCGAGGCGCTCGGCGTCTACGCGCACCCGCGCGTGTGCGCGATGCTGTTCCTCGGCTTCTCGTCGGGCCTCACGTTTCCACTTGTGCTGACCACGCTCTCGGCGCGGCTGCGCCAGTCCGGCATCGACCGCACCACGATCGGCTATTTCAGTCTGGTGGGCCTCGCTTATTCGCTGAAGTATTTCTGGGCGCCCGTCGTCGATCGCGTGCGCCTGCCGCTGCTCGGCGGTCTCGGACGTCGGCGCAGCTGGATGCTGCTCGCACAGTGCGGTATCGCGGTGGGTCTCGTCGCGATGGCGCTCGACGATCCCGCGTCCGACGTTTCGCGGTTCGCGTGGCTCGCGGTGGCGACGGCGTTCGCGGCGGCGACGCAGGACATCGCGGTCGACGCGTATCGCATCGAGGCTGCCGGGCAGGAGTGGCAGGGCGCGATGGCGGCGACATACCAGGTCGGCTATCAGATCGCGCTGATCTGCGGCGGCGCCGGTGCGCTGTTCGCGGCGGCGGGCTACGGCTGGACGTTCGCGTATTTCGTCATGGCCGCGTGCGTCGCGGTCGGCGTTGTCACGACGCTCGTCATCGACGAGCCCGAAGCGAAGATCGATCGCGCGACGCTCGCCCAGGAGGCGCGAGTCGTCGCGTTCCTGGAGCGCTCCGCGCACTGGCCCACATGGCTCCGCAGCGCGGTCGCGTGGCTGATCGGAGCGGTCGTTTGCCCGTTCGTCGACTTCTTCGCACGCAACGGCCTTCGCGTCGGCGTGCCGATCCTGCTGCTCATCGTGACGTACCGGCTCAACTACACCACGATGGGTGTCGCGGCGAACACGTTCTATCTCGATCTCGGGTTCACGCTGGGTCAGATCGCGCTCGTGTCGAAGACGTACGGCGTGCTGATGACGCTCGGCGGCGCGCTGCTTGCGGGACTTCTGATCAAGCGCTACGGCATTGCGAAGACGATGCTGATCGGCTGGGTGCTGCTGACGATCGCGAATCTCTCGTACGCATACATCGCCGGCATCCAGCCTGGCATCGGCTGGCTTGCTGCGGTGGTCAGCATCGACAACGTTGCGAACGGCATCGCCGGCACGGCGTTCATCGCCTACATGTCCTCGTTGACGAACACGGCGTACACGGCGACGCAGTACGCTTTGTTCGGTACGTTGTGGAGCCTGCCGGCGAAAGCAATCGCGAGTCAGTGGGGCACGATCGTCGATGCGTTCGGCTACACGCCGTTCTTCGTGTACACGGCCGCGATCGGGCTGCCGGCGCTGTTGCTGGTGATCTGGGCGCTGCGCCGCGCGGACGCGAATTCGCGACGCAGTCCGGCGTAGGGCCGGCCCGGATGTGCAACAATCCGCGCACGGTGCCGTGGCGGCGGGGACGCGCATGACCGACATCCTGATCCGCGAGGTCGACGAGGCGATCGCCGAGCGCCTGCGGCAGGTTGCGGTCGAGCGCAACTGGCCCGTCAATCAGGTGATCGTGAACGCGCTGCGCTTCGCGCTCGGGCTCGGCGGCGAAGATCTCGTGCGGCGCGACCGGCAGGACATTGCGCATCTGCGCGGGACGTGGAATTCCAGTGAGACCGCCGTGTTCCGCGAAGCGCTGAGCGCGTTCGAGCGCGTCGAGGGCACGCCGCTTTTTTCCGACGACGGATCGCGGCCCGCGCCCGGCGCAACGTCCGCCGCGAAGCGGCGCAAGCACGGATAACCTATGGCGCGGGATAGATCGCGCCGAGCAGGCGCGGCCCGCGCGCGCCCGTGACTGCGGGCAGATTGCCGGGCGTGCCGGCGAGTCGTGCGCGCGCGAACCACGCGAAACCGGCGGCTTCGACATAGTCCGGATCGAGCCCGAGCACGGGATAGAAGTAGTCGAAACGGTGGACGGGCAG
>DAISJF010000265.1:0-3826 GCA_036821625.1 Rhodanobacteraceae bacterium | reverse complement strand
CGCATTGCCGCGGGTCGGAGGCCCTCAGACGTGGCCGGGCCGGCGGTAACCATGCCAGGGCCTGCGGCGCGGGGACGGACCCGGGGACTAGTCGGCGAGCAGATTCGCGAGGCGCGCGATGTGCGAGGACACGACTTCCTCACGGTGGGCCGCGTCGCGCTCGACGTCACGTCCTTGCCAGTGCAGATCTTCCGCGGGCAATTCGGCGAGAAACCGGCTTGGCTCGTTCGCGATCAGCGCGCCGTAGCGACGCGAGCGCTTCGCGTACAGCAGCGCGACCTCTTCCTTCGCGCGCGTGAGCCCGACGTACATCAGGCGGCGCTCTTCTTCGAGACGCCCCTCGGCGAGGCTGCCTTCGTGCGGCAGCGATCCTTCCTCGAGCCCGACGATCGTGACGAAGCGGAATTCCAGGCCCTTGGCCGAGTGCAGCGTCATCAGCCGCACCGCATTGCCCGGCTCATCGCGATCGCCCTGGCTCAGCAGCGCGAGCTGCGCCGCGAGATCGCCGGCCGCGCCTTCTTTCTGCATCGCACGCAGCCATTCGGACAGCTCGCGCAGATTGCCGAGCCGCCGTTCCAGCAACGCCGGCTCCTTGACCTCGCCGGCAAGATGATCCTCGAAACCGATGCGCCGGCTGAGCTCCTCGACGAGCTCGGCCGCCGGCGTGTGCGCGGCACGGCCGGCGAGCTCGCGGATCAGCCCGACGAATGCGCCGAGCGACGAGGCCGCGCGCGCCGGCAGCTCGGAGATCGCCGAATCGCTTTGCGCCGCGCGGAACAGCGATACGTGGCGCGCGGCCGCGATCGCGCCGAGCTTTTCCAGTGTCGTCGCGCCGATGTCGCGGCGCGGCAGGTTCACGATGCGCAGGAACGCCGCATCGTCGTCCGCGTTGTTGATCAGGCGCAGATACGCGATCAGGTCCCTGACCTCGGCGCGATCGAGAAACGCGGTCCCGCCGGTCACGTGATACGGAATCCGCGCGAGCCGGAGCGCCTTTTCGAGCGGCCGCGACTGATGATTGCCGCGATAGAGCACCGCGAACTCGTGCCAGCGCGCCTTGTGCTTGTCGGCGAGATGCGCGATCGCCGCCGCGGTGCATTCGGCCTCGTGCTCGTCGTCGCGGCATTCGACGATGCGCAGCGGCGGTCCTTCGGCCGCCTCGCTCCAGAGCGTCTTGTCGAACACGTGCGCGTTGTGCGCGATCAGCGCGTTCGCCGCGCGCAGCACGCGGCGCGCGCAGCGATAGTTCTGCTCGAGCTTGATCACCTTGAGCTCGGGATAATCGCGCGACAGCTCGGCGAGATTCTCCGGATTCGCGCCGCGCCACGTGTAGATCGCCTGATCGTCATCGCCGACGGCCGTGAACAGGCCGCGCTCGCCGGCGAGAAGCTTCAGGAACCGGTACTGCGCGCCGTTCGTGTCCTGGCATTCGTCGACGAGGAGATGGCGGATCCGCTCTCGCCATGCGGCGCGCGTCTCCGCGCTCTGATCGAGCACCGCGACCGGCAGCCGGATCAGGTCGTCGAAATCGACCGCATTGAACGCGGCGAGGCGCTGCTGGTAGTCGGCATAGAGCTCGGCCGCTTCGAGCTCGCGCGCGCTGCGCGCGCGTTCGGCCGCCTGATCGGGCGACAAGCCGTCGTTCTTCGCGCGCGAGACCAGCGATTGCAGCGCGAACAGCGCATCCGGCTTGATGCCTTTCGGCGAGAGATCCTTGAGGATCGAAAGGCTGTCGTCGCCGTCGAACACCGAAAAATTGCGCCGCAATCCCGCGCGCGCGTGCTCGATCTGCAGGAACTTCAGCCCGAGCGCATGGAAGGTGCAGACGGTCAGGCCTTCCGCGGCCGATGCCGGCACGCGCCGGCCGACGCGCTCGCGCATCTCGCGCGCGGCCTTGTTCGTGAACGTGATCGCGGCGATCTTCGACGCCGCGAGATTCCGGTGACGGATCAGGTGCGCGACCTTCTCCACGATCACGCGCGTCTTGCCGGAGCCCGCGCCGGCCAGCACGAGCAGCGGGCCGTCGCAGTATTCGACGGCGGCGCGTTGTGGGGGATTGAGGTTCATCGGGTTTCCGGAACGACGCGGTGATTGTGCCCGGGTCGCGCACTTCCGCACAGATTGACAGGCGGGTGCCAAGCTTGCGCAAAAGTCTTACCGTATCGGGACCACACGACGAAGCGAGCCGCGCTGCCGATGGCCAAGCTCTATTTCTACTACTCGGCGATGAACGCCGGAAAGACGACGACGCTCCTGCAGAGCGCGTACAACTATCACGAGCGCGGCATGCGCACGCTGATCCTGACGCCAGCGCTCGACGATCGCGGCGGCGGCGGCATCGTCGCTTCGCGCATCGGGCTCAAGGCAGAAGGTCATCGCATCCACCGTGACGACGATCTGCTCGCGCTGGCGCGCGACGATGTCGCGGCGCACGGGAAGCTCGGTTGCGTGCTCGTCGACGAGGCGCAGTTCCTGACGCGCGCGCAGGTGTGGCAGCTCACCGACATCGTCGACCTGCTTGGCATCCCGGTGCTCGCGTACGGCCTGCGCACCGATTTCCGCGGCGAGCTGTTCGAGGGCAGCCAGTACCTGCTCGCGTGGGCCGACAATCTCATCGAGATCAAGACGATCTGCCACAGCGGCAAGAAGGCGACCATGGTCGTGCGCGTCGATGCCGAGGGCCGCGCGGTCACCGCGGGACCACAGGTAGAAATCGGGGGCAACGAGCGCTACGTTTCGGTCAGCCGCGCCGAGTTCAAGAAGATCATGGCGGGAACCGAACGCGTCGAGCTGCAGCAATCGGTGCTTCCGCTCGGCGCCGGCGCGGCGCCGTGACCGGATCCGCGTGGCCGCGCCCGGCCTGGCGCGACAGCGGCGCGCGAGCGCTGGTGCAGTGGTACGTGTTCGGCGCGTTCGAGCCGGAGCTGCACGTCTCCGGGCCGCAGTACCGCACGCGCGGCACGCCGGCGGGCGCCGAGGTCGTGCGCTACCCGCACGAGGCGATCAAGTCCTGGAGCGGCTATCCGCTCGCCGGCACGCTGGGTCGGCTGTTCGCGGGCGAGAATCGCAGACTGTTCGAGCGCGCCGGCCTTGCGCGCGAGTGCCTGATCCTTCGCGGCGACTTCGCCGATCCTGCGGACCTCGACTACCTGCGCGACCTCGTCGGCACCGTCACGGCGCTGGTCGATCTCGGCGGGGTCGCCGTCGTCGACCCGCAGATGCTCTCGATGTTCGATCCGGGCGAGTGGCGCCGTCGCTTTTTCGAGTCAGAAGCATTCGTGGCGCGAAACCACATCGCGATCCTGTCGAGCGACGACGACACCGCGCCCGGTCGACGCCGGATTCATACGCGCGGCATGCGCAAGTTCGCGCGGCCCGACATCGGCATCCGCAACGTGCCCGCCGAATACGCCGCGCACGCGGGCCAGCTCGCCCAGCGCTTCGCGGAATTCCAGGCGCTCGGCGGCATCGTCGAAGACGGCCGCGAGATCGTCCTCGAAGGCCTGTCGGCAAACATGCGCGCACGCCACGCGGGATCGCTCGGCGATCCCGAGTTCAACAACGTGCATCTCGCGATCCGGTGGCCGGATTGATCTAGCGCTGGCAGTGCGGGCAGAAATACGCGGTGCGCTGGCCGAGCACGACTGCCTTGATCGGGGAGCCGCAGACCTTGCACGGCTGTCCGTCGCGGCCATAGACGAACAATTCCTGCTCGAAGTAACCGGGCTCGCTGTCGGGATTGATGAAATCGCGCAGCGTCGTGCCGCCGCGTGTGATCGAGTACTGCAGCACGCGTTTCGTTTCGTCGGCGAGTCGCGCGTAGCGC
>DAISJF010000264.1:0-3828 GCA_036821625.1 Rhodanobacteraceae bacterium | reverse complement strand
CCGCAGTCGGCACGGAGGTCGCGCGCGCCGTTTCGCCGCGCACGGCGAGCACCGCGTTGATGCGCGCCATCGCCTCGCCGGCGTGGACCGGGCTCGTGATCCATTCGACCACGCCCGGCGGCATGCGCTCCCAACGCGCCTGCTGCCGCGCGCCGTTCCCGGCGAGGATGCCGATCACCGGTACCGGCGTGCCGGGATGGTACTGACGCAGCTCGCCGCAGAACGCAACCGCGGAGCGCGCATCATCGAGGAACTCGAGCAGGACGAGATCGATCTGCGGATCCTGCTCGAGGAACGCGCGCGCCTGCGCAACGTCCTTCGCGGTATAGATCGCGTCGAACTCCTGCGAATCCAGCGCATCGAAGAGCACGCGGCGATCGTCGCGATCGGTGGCGACGATGAGGACGGAGCCGCGGCCTTCGTTCGCGGTCATCTCAAGTGACCCAGCGTCCGTCGCGCAGCCGCGGCGGCGCGCGCACTTCGCTGTCGGGATTGAGACGCTGCAGCGATCCCTCGATTTCCTCGGGGACGCTCAGGTTCGCGCCGAGGAACACGATCTTGCGCTCGTTGCCGGTGTGGATGCGCGAGATGCGGCGGAGAATCACTGTGTCGGGCGGCTTCAGGTGATCCTCGAAGCCGGTGAACAGATAAATGCCGAAGTGCATGCTCTGCAGCACGTAGCGCAGCGCATCGGTGATGCGCTTGGATCCGGGCACACGCAAGCCGCTTTCGCGCAGTGACGAGATGCCGCCGTCGGGATCCCACAGGTACATCGACGTGCCCGTGCGCATCGCCAGCGTGCGGAACTGGGTCAGCGCATCGCTGACGTGCGTCGTCTCGAGCGCGATCAGGTTGCCCGGCGCCTTCAGAATCTGCTCGAGCAGCTTCTGGGTCACCAGCAACTCGGCCGATTTGTCTTTTTCTGGCCTTGTCTTCTGCATACCGTCTACATAGCGGACGCGACCGCAGACTGTCCGAGGCATGGTACGGGTTTTCTGTGAAAAATACCTTAGTTTTCAAGGCCGAACGGCCGCATTGACCCGATGCTCGGCTTGCCGGGATCATTAGGCCTTCCCTCTGCGCGCGGAATTCATCATGTTCGAGGGGCTGCGTTTTCTTAACTGGCGCTTCGAACGCGACGCGGAAGGCATCGTCACGCTGACCCTCGATCGGGCCGAACGCTCCGTCAACGCGCTGAACCGCGCGGTGCTCGACGAGTTGCAGGAGATCGTCGAGCGCTTGTCCTTCGAGCCGCCGCGCGGCGTCGTGATCCATTCGGCGAAACCGGCCGGATTCGCCGTCGGTGCGGACCTCGACGAATTTGCGGAGTTCGAAAAAGCCGGCACCGTTCTCGATCAGATCGAGAACGGCCAGCGCATCTACCAGCACCTGGCGCGCCTCAAGTGTCCGACCGTGCTTGCGATCCACGGACATTGCATGGGCGGCGGCACCGAAATGGCGCTCGCCTGCCGCTACCGCGTTGCCGCGCGCGATCCGGCCACTCGCATCGGACTGCCCGAGGTCAAGCTCGGTCTGCATCCGGGTTGGGGAGGAACCGCGCGATTGCCGCGGCTGATCGGTGCGCCGCATGCGCTCGAGCTGATGCTGACCGGTCGCAGCGCGTCGGCGGAAAACGCGAAAGCGATCGGGCTCGTCGACGCGCTCGCCGCACCTGAGCTCCTTCTCGAAACCGCCAAGGACGTGATCCGTCATCCGCGTCGGCGGCCGATCGCGCAGCGCCTGACGGCGTGGATCACGAATATCTGGCCGGCGCGACAGATCCTCGCGCCGATGATCCGCAAGCAGACCGCCGCGAAGGCGCGATCCGATCAGTACCCGGCGCCGTTCGCGCTGATCGAAGTCTGGCGCCGTGGCGGATCGAGCATCCAGCAGCGGCTCAAGCTCGAAGCGCGCTCGATGGCGAAGCTCGCCGAGACGCCGACCTGCCGGAATCTGATCCGCGTGTTCTTCCTGCAGGAACGCCTGAAGGGACTCGGCGGGTCCGTCGATGCCGGTATCCGGCACGTGCACGTGGTCGGCGCGGGTGTGATGGGCGGCGACATCGCGGCTTGGTGCGCCTTGCGCGGTTTCGATGTGACGCTGCAGGACCGCGAGATGAAATACGTCGCGCCGGCGCTCGAACGCGCACGCGAGCTTTTCACGAAGCGGCTGAAGACGCCGGATCGCATCGATCCGGCGATGGCGCGTCTCAAGGCGGATGTCGAAGGCAGCGGCATCGCGACCGCCGATCTCGCCATCGAAGCGATCTTCGAGAATCTCGAAGCCAAACAGGATCTCTACCGGAAGACCGAGCCCGCGCTGAAAGCCGACGCGCTGCTCGCGACCAATACCTCGAGCATTCCGCTCGATGAGCTGCGCACGGCCGTGCAGAAGCCGGCGCGTTTTCTCGGCCTGCACTACTTCAATCCGGTCGCGCTGATGCCGCTCGTCGAAATCGTGCGCCATGACCAGCTCGATCCGGCGAACGAGAAACGCGCGCTCGCATTCTGCAAGGCGATCGACAAGCTGCCGGTGCCGGTCAAGGGCACGCCGGGTTTTCTCGTCAACCGGATCCTGATGCCGTATCTGCTCGAAGCGATGCGCATCTATCAGGAAGGCGTGCCGGGTCCGGTGATCGACAGGGCCGCGAAGAAATTCGGCATGCCGATGGGGCCGATCGAGCTCGCCGACACGGTCGGTCTCGATGTCGCCGCATCGGTCGGCAGGGAGCTGGGTCCGTTCCTTGGCCTCGACATTCCGAAAGAGCTCGACGATCTCGCCAAGAGCGGCAAGCGCGGCAAGAAGGACGGCCAGGGTCTCTACGCATGGGAGAACGGCAAGCCGAAGAAGCCCGAGGTCGATCCGCACTACGTCGCGCCGGACGATCTCGAGGATCGCCTGATCCTGCCGATGCTCAACGAAGCGGTCGCGTGTCTCCACGACCGCGTCGTCGAAGATGCCGACCTGCTCGACGCCGGCGTGATCTTCGGCACCGGCTTCGCGCCGTTCCGCGGCGGTCCGATCCAGTACATCCGTGATACGGGGCCGGATGCGCTGACGGCGAAACTCGACGCGCTCGCGCAGCGTCACGGCGACCGCTTCAAGCGGCGGCCTGGATGGGATGCCGACGAGCTCCGCAGCCCGACCGCGCAGCCGGTCGGAAAAGCCGCATGAAAGCGAGCCTCGGCGAAAAAGTGTTCTGGACGCTCATCGCGCTTTCGAGCATCGGCGCCGCGGCATTCGGGTACCACCGGTTCAAGCTGATCCGACCCGATCTCTTCGGCCAGAAGCAAGCCGTCAGCATTCCTGAAAACGAGCGCGCCGCACGGATCGCGGAGTACCAGCAGAAGGGTGATGCGCTGACGCGCGCTGCTTCGCGGGAGGTCCGCGAGCCACGACCTGGCGAATCGTGTCAGGACGGTTTCATCGTCACGTGGCAAAAACCGATACGGGACTCGGACTACCGCGCGCCCGTCCGAATGGTCGAGAACGGCCAGCCGGTGCGTTGCGACGCGCACTGATGAAATTCCCCCTCTCCCGCTTGCGGGAGAGGGCTGGGGTGAGGGCGCTCTTGGTTCGAGGCCTCATCTTCGGATTCCCGAAGAGCGCCGCTCTCCACTCCGACTTGCCCTCACCCTACCCTCTCCCGCAAGCGGGAGAGGGGAAAAGCGCGCTACGTCTGCGAAGAAGCCTCACTCTTCGCCAGCCCCGAATGCCGCACGTCCTTGCCGCGCACGAGATACAGCACGTATTCGCAGAGATTCTTGCAGCGATCGCCGATCCGCTCGAACGATCGCGCGCACCAGAGCCGATCGAGCTCGACCGGAA
>DAISJF010000263.1:0-3839 GCA_036821625.1 Rhodanobacteraceae bacterium | reverse complement strand
GATCGCTTCGCGATGGCCCGCGATCGGCGCCTCGACCTTCAGCGCATTGCCGTGCGCGGGCGGCTTCACGACGAGGCGCAGCCGCGCCTGATCGCTGGACACGAGGCGCTTCGCAAGCCTCGCCATGTCCGACGGGTGCGCCGACTCGCGCGCCTTCGACAGCAGGAATCCATCGCCGTCCACGCCGCGCCACCCGGATATCGAAGTGCGCGCACGTGCAGGCTTCGCCGTTCCGCTGACCGACCACTCGGCCAGATCGCGCGTTTCGCCGATGCCGTCGGGCCCTTCGAAGAGCTCCAGCGGAAACCCGGCGACGGATTCCGGCGGCGGCAGGATCAGGCTGATCGACAGCGCGCCGCCTTCGCCGGTGCGGCAGGCGAACTCGAACCTGGCGTCAGCGAGCGTCGTCGTGCCGATCCTCGCGTGCGCGGGGATGCGCGGATCGTTCGCGTCGGCTGCCATCGCGACGCCGGCGCCTGCGATCGCGCAGGCGACGAGCAGGCAGCGCGCACCACGCGAGCAAACGAGGCGGCGCGCTGCGTGACCCTTCGGGCGTGAACGCGTTCCGCGGTCATCGGCATCCCGCGTCCCGGTGTTAAGTTGTCGCATCGTCAACGGAGCCTCCGCATGGTCGATCCCGCCTGGCAGCGCGATGCGCAGCATATCGAAACCGCGGTCGCCGCGATCTACGCCTGCATTTCCGGCCCGGCCGGCGCGCCGCGTAACTGGGCGCGGTTCCGCTACCTGCACCGCTCCGACGCGCGCAGCCTGCGCACCGTCGTCGACGCCGACGGCCGGCCGCGCGCCGAGGCGTTCGATGTCGAGGCGTACATCGCGAACGTCGAGCCGTTCTTCGCGAAGAACGATTTCTTCGAGATCGAGATCGCGCATCGGATCGAGCGGTTCGGTCAGGTCGCACACGTCTGGAGCCTCTACGAAGCGCGATCCGCGCCGGATTCGCCGACGCTGCTCAAGCGCGGCGCGAACAGCATCCAGCTCTTCCACGACGGCGCGCGCTGGTGGATCGTCAGCACGATCTGGGACAACGAGCGGCCGGGCGTCGTGTTCGATCTCTGGTAGGCCGCGGGAATTCCGGGCATTCAGTCTTTCGCGTCGGCGCCATCGGGATCCGCTGCGGGGTCGCGCAGATGCCGCCACCAGCGCTCGAGCGAACCGCCGAAAATGATCACGAGCATTCCAAGCGTCAGCGCGACGAACACGGGCACGTACGCGCCCGCCCCGCACGCGACGCCGAGCAGCGCCGCAAGCCAGATCGCGGCGGCGGTCGTGAGCCCGCTCACATGGTGACTCGCAGGATCGCGCAGGATCACGCCCGCGCCCAGAAAACCGATTCCGGTGACCACGCCCTGGATCGTCCGGCTCAACGCGTCGATGCGGTGCGTCGTGTCCTCGCCGGGCGGCATCACGACGAGCACGGCGAGCGCCGCGCCGAGGCAGACCAGCGCGTTCGTGCGCACGCCCGCCTGCTTGTGGTGAAGGTCGCGGTTGAGGCCGATGACCGCGCCGACCAGGATCGCCAGCCCGAGGCGCGCGACGATGTCGAGCCATGCGTCCGTCATGAGCCACCTGCCGTTGTCGTGACGGCCAAATCTTGCGCGCCGGCATGGCGCCGGGCAAGCGCCGGGCTCGATGGCGGGCAGACGAAAATCCTCAGCCGGCCGCGGTGCGCCGCAGCGCCGCCTGCAGCGGCTTCTTGAACGTGCGCGGCGCGCAGCGGCTGATCTCGACGCGCGGCGTCGCATGCCAGTCCGCGCAGCGCTGGATCGCGTCGGCAATCGCGTTGGCGAGAGCCTCGTCGGCGACGACGCCGTCTTCGAGGAAGAATGCCTTGACCTCGAATCGTCCATCGGCGCGGTGCGCCTTCGCATCGAGCCGGCCAACCAGCCGGCCGCGATGCAGGATCGGCAGCACGTAATAACCATAACGGCGCTTCGGCGCCGGTGTGTAGCACTCGAGACGATAGTCGAACTCGAAGAGACCAGACGCGCGCTCGCGGTCCCAGATCACCGGGTCAAACGGCGACAGCAGCGTGGTCAGCGTCGCGCGCAGACGGCCGCGCGCCGCCGCGAGCAGCGACTCGCGGTGATCGGCGTGCACATAGGCCGGGGCATCCCAGCCTTCGACGGAAACGCGCAGCAGCTCGCCGCTGTCGACCAGCGCATCGAGATCGGCGTCCCTGACGCGCCGGCCGCTGCGGAAATAGTCGGAGATCCAGCGCGCCTGCGTCGCGCCGAGCGCGCGCACCGCGCCGATCACGAACGCGCGCTGCATCGCCGGCGAGGACGGCGCTTCGTCGACATCCGCGCGCATCTTCGCGAGCACGCGTTCGGAAAGATCGTAAACGCGCTGAAAGCCCTCGCGCCGCGCGATCATCAGCTCGCCGAGCGCGAATAGCGCTTCGAGCCAGCGCTTTTCGTCTTTCCAGCCCCACCAGCCGGTCGGCCGCTTCTCCTTGCTTTCGAAATCGGCGGACTTCATCGCGCCCGACGCGCGGATGCGCGCGAGGATCGCGCTCATCTCGGCGGCGTGCTCGCGGCGCATACGCTCGGCGCTCTTCATCGCCCAGTGACCGAGCCGATCGAGCGCGTGCCGGCGGTGCAGCGGAAAATCGGCCGACGGCGCGAAGCAGGCTTCGTGCGCCCAGCATTCGAAGATCGCACCGGATGCGAGCAGCTCATCGAGCCATTCCGCCCGATACGCTCCAAGCCGCGAAAACAGCACGAAGTACGGGCTGCGCGCCACGACATGGATCGTGTCGATCTGCAGCATGCGCATGCGCTCGATCGCGGCGAGCACGTCCGTCCTGCGAGCGCGACGACGCGGCGGCGTCAGCAGACCCTGCGCCGCGAGGTGCAGCAGCCGGACCTGATGCGGGCTGAGGCGAATGTCGCTCATCGCATCGGCCGCGGTTGCAATCACTTGCGCGGCGCGAGGATCGCGGACAGTCGATCCGGCGTGCCGTCGATGCGCTCGAGATGCGGATACTTGAGGCCGCCGCGATAGTCGATCTTGTAGGTGCGATAGAGATCGCCTTCCTTGATCAGGAGCTCGATCGGCGTGCCGCTGGCCGTCGCGGCGATCGCATCCTTCAAGCGGTCCGGCGTGAATTCGCGGCCCTGCACCGCGACGAGCGTGCCGGCCGGCGAGATGCCCGCCTTGAACGCGGGTCCGTTCCAGCGCACGTCGGCGATCCTGCCTTCCTTCGTGGAAACGCTGATTCCGATCGACGCCGCGTGGTCCGCGGACTTGCCTTCGGTTTCCGTCGATTTCTGGTACGGGCTCGGCTTGTCGGTGTAGACGAGCTTCCAGCCGCTCGCGGCGAATCCGTCCAGCGGCGGCGCGTGCGCATCGAGGCGCTCGCGCAGGAACGCGCTCCAGTCGTACGGCTCGATCGCATTCAACGCGGCGGCGACGTCGTCGAACGTATAGGTCTTGACGGTCCAGACGCCGTCATCGACGCCGAAAAACGCACGCGCGAAATCGTCGAGCGAACGCCGCTCGTGCGTCGACGCGCGCAGCTTCGCGTCCACGGCGAGCCAGATCAGCTCGCCGGCGCTGTAGTAGTCCTCGCTCAACTGATAATTGCGGTACGGCAGCGGGCGCCGAGCGGCCGTGACCGGATCGTTGGTCGTGTCCTGCACGTTGCGCCAGGAGAAGCCGGGGCGATTGTCGGCATAGCGCGACGCGAGCAGCGCCAGCGCATCGCGGGTCTGGTCGATCGTCAGGAGGCCGGAGCGAGCGGCGAGCACGTAGCCCCAGTATTGCGTCTGGCCCTCGTACACCCAGAGCAGGCTGTCGCCCATCGGCACGTTGAAATT
>DAISJF010000262.1:0-3849 GCA_036821625.1 Rhodanobacteraceae bacterium | reverse complement strand
AAATTATTGACCCCGTCCCACGTGCCGTTGCCGGTCATGTAGTAGACGTTGCCGTCGGCATCCACGGCCGGCGCGCGCCCGCCCATCCACACCCCGGCGCCGAAATTGGATGGAGCATCCGGCGCGGACGACCAGATCATCGTCTGCTGCAGCGTCGCCGCGTCGTACGCCATGACGTAGCCGTGATAAAGCCCGACGTCGCTGTGCGCGGACCACGCGATGAATACGCGCCCATTCGTGAGAGCGAGGCTCGCGCGCTGATCTCCGAGCACCGGATCGAACGTCAGGACGCCGGCGTTGCAATCGGGTTGAACGTTGTTGCACGGCACGGTGCCGCCGAGGATCACGGGACTGCCGGGCTTCTCTTCCAGCGTCGTGATGTCGAGCGCGTGCAGACGCTGCACGCAGGTCGAGTCGGGACCGGAACTGCACCCGCCGCCCAGAGGTTCCTCGGTCCGCGCGACGAGGTAAATCGTGTTCGTCGAGAGATCGATGACCGGCGTGCTCTCGATGCCGACGTTGCCCTCGATGTTGTCGACGAAGCCGATGATGTCCGTGACCGGAATCGGGCCCGAGCCCGAAACTTCGGTCGTGAGATCGAACGAGAGCAGCGGCGCATCGTTGCTCGAATCGGCGTCGAACGCGTAGACGACGTCATTCATCGTGACGACGTAGAGCACGTTGAAGACGCCTTGGCCTGGAATCGACACGTTGCGCACGTAGAGCGGCTGCGCATAGACCGATCCGCTGACCGTGTACGACCAGATCTTGCCGAAGTTGTTGACGTTGACGGTGGACGGGTTGAGCTGGGTCTCCTGGAGATTCGCGCCGAGCCGCGCGTCGTCGTAACGCTCGGTGACTATGTCGATCTGCGCCAGCGCTGCGCCGGCGGGCGCGGCCGTGCAAGCGATGCCCATGACCCAGCGCACGAGGGAACGCGCGTTCCTGAACATTGATTTCGCCCCTGTCCCTTCCCTTTGGAAAGCGCGATGCTAGCCGAAGGCCAGCTCTCGTGCCGCCGCCGTCCGCCGCGGGGACCAGCCTCGCGCAAGCCGCTGACGCCGGCGTTCAAACCTGCGAATATCCTGAACGCACTTTCCTTTCCGAGCCCTTTCGTCACGCGCCCGCCCGGCGCGCTGGGGAGACCGTATGTCCAGTCCGTCCGCCATTCGCCGCGACGTCGGCGCATTCGCCCTGATGCTGACCGGGCTCGGCTCGATCATCGGCTCGGGCTGGCTGTTCGGCGCCTGGCGCGCGGCCGGCCTCGCCGGACCCGGCGCGATATGGGCATGGGTGATCGGCGCGGCGATCATCGTCACGATCGCGCTGACCTACTCCGAGCTCGGCGCGATGTTTCCGGAATCGGGCGGCATGGTGCGCTACGGCCACTACTCGCACGGATCGCTGGTCGGATTCGTCGCGGCGTGGTCGAACTGGATCGCGATCGTCTCGGTGATTCCGGTCGAAGCCGAGGCGTCGGTGCAGTACATGGCGTCGTGGGATTTTCCGTGGGCGCAGGCGCTCTACATTCCGGCGCCGGGCGGGCACGGCGAGCTGACGCATCCGGGGCTCGTGATCGCCGCGGTGCTCGTCCTCGTCTATTTCTTCGTGAACTTCTGGAGCGTCAAGCTGTTCGCGCATTCGAACAGCGCGATCACCGTGTTCAAGCTGATCGTGCCGGCGCTGGCCGGACTGTCGCTGATCGCGAGCGGTTTTCATACCGGCAATTTCAGCGTCGGCATACACGGAGGCGACCACACGATCGACTTCGCCGCGGTGCTGACCGCCGTCGCGACCGCCGGCATCGTGTTCAGCTACAACGGTTTCCAGAGTCCCGTGAACCTCGCCGGCGAGGCGCGCAATCCGGGCACGAGCATTCCATTCGCGGTGCTTGGCTCGATCGGCCTGGCGACGATCGTCTATCTGATCCTGCAGGTCGCCTACATCGGCGCGGTTCCGCCGGAATTGCTCGCGAAGGCCGGCTGGAACGGCATCGATTACCGCTCTCCGTTCGCGGAGCTGGCGAAGGTTCTCGGGCTGCAGTGGCTCGCCACGCTGCTCTACTTCGACGCGTTCGTGAGCCCGAGCGGCACCGGCATCACGTACACGGCAACGACCGCGCGCATGATCTACGGCATGGAGCGCAACGGCACGATGCCGAAGACGTTCGGACGCCTGCATCCGGTCTGGGGCGTCCCGCGCGCGGCGATGTGGTTCAACCTCGCCGTGTCGTACGTATTCCTGTTCTTCTTCCGCGGCTGGGGCACGCTCGCTGCGGTGATCTCGGTCGCGACGATCATCTCGTATCTGACGGGCCCGGTGAGCGTAGTCACACTGCGCCGCACCGCACCCGGTCTGCACCGGCCGTTCCGGCTCAAGGGGCTCTCGCTGATCGCGTTCCTCGCGTTCGTATTCTCGGCGGAGCTCCTCTACTGGGCGAAGTGGCCGCTGACCGGCCAGATCATCCTCCTCGTCGTCGTGGCGCTGCCGCTCTATCTCTACTATCAGGCGAAAGCCGGCTGGCACGATTTCGGCCGGCACCTCGCCGGCGCGTGGTGGCTGATCGCGTACCTGCCGACGATCGCGCTCGTCTCGTATCTGGGCAGCCAGCGATTCGGCGGCCTCGACATGATTCCGTATCCGATGGACCTTGCCCTGGTCGGCGTGATCGGTATGGCCTTCTACGTCTGGGGTGTTGCCTCCGGCTGGCGGACTCCCGCGGTCGAGGCGGCGCACGGCGAGATACCGCCGATCGGCGCGGCGAAGCCGCCCGAGGCGCTCGATCGTCAATGAATGCCTCAGGGCCTGATTCACGCGGCACAATAGCGCGGGAATGGTAGACCCTCGCAGGGCTAAGGAGCGTGGCATGAAACAGCGGACATTGATCACGTGCGTCTGCGCCGGTGTCGCGGCGCTCGCCTTCGCGGCGAATGCGACCTCGCAGGACGTCGGCGGAATGAAAGGCCTCACCAACGGCAACCTCGGCTCGCTCGCCGCGGGCAGCGCGGGCAACGCCGCCGGCATCCTGCAGTACTGCATCCAGAACAACTATCTCAGCGGCGACGCCGCAAGCTCGATGAAGGACAGGTTGCTCGGCAAGATCGGCGGCGCCGACGCCGCCGCGCAGGATTCCGGCTACGCCGCGGGCCTGCAGGGCATGCTCACGGACAAGGACGGCCAGTCCATGGACATCACCAAGATGGGCAGCCTCGAAAGCAACCTGACGCAGAAGGCGTGTCAGGCGGTGCTCTCGAACGCATCGTCGCTGCTGTAAGACTCCTGGTCCGGTCGGCGCCGGCTCAGCCGGCGCCGATGAATTTCCGCACGTCATCCGGGCCAAACGGCCAGGCGAGCTCCCGATCGGTGTCCGCATCGCGCAGGACGGGTATGCGCTCGCCGTAGCGCGCCTCGAGCTCGGCATCGTCTTCGATCCAGACGGTTTCGAACTCCGGCGCGTGCGCTGCGGCCAGCACGGCCAGGGCTTCGTCGCAGAGCTTGCAATGATCGCGCTGGTAAAGAACGAGCAACATGAGCCGGCCGGCGGAAAAGGGGCCGTAGAATAGCGCCCTCGCCGCCCACACCTCTTATTCATGGCCGTCAGCGTTTTCGACCTCTTCAAGATCGGCATCGGCCCGTCTTCGTCGCACACGGTCGGGCCCATGCGCGCCGCGGCGCGATTCTGCGGGCGCTGGCTCGAGGAGCCGAAGATTCTCGAGCACGTGCGCCGCGTGCGCTGCGAGCTGTTCGGCTCGCTCGCGCTGACCGGCCGCGGCCATGGCACCGACAAAGCGGTGCTGTGCGGCTTCGAGGGCGAATGGCCGGACAAGATCGATCCCGAATCGATCGCTG
>DAISJF010000261.1:0-3861 GCA_036821625.1 Rhodanobacteraceae bacterium | reverse complement strand
GCGACGCGGTCGAGAAGCGCGGCATCCTCTATGCGCCCGATTACGCGGTCAACGCCGGCGGCGTCATGAACGTCTCGCTCGAGATCGACGGCTACAACCGCGAGCGCGCGATGCGCATGATGCGCACGATCTATTACAACGTCGGCCGCATCTTCGAGATCGCCAAGCGCGACGGCATCCCGACCTACAAGGCCGCGGACCGCATGGCCGAGGAGCGCATCGCGACGATCGGGCGGATCAAGCTGCCGCACATGGGCAACCACGCGCCGCGGTTCCAGGGGAGAATGCGAGGGCAGTAACCAAGGCGAGAATCGGGAATGGAGAATAGGGAATCGTACAAGCAGAATACGCGATCCCGGCTCTTCACCGATTCCCGATTCCCGATTCCCCATTCCCGGCTCTAGGCCCATGCGCCCCTTCCCCCTCGGCGAAGACATCGACCTCCTCCGCGAAAGCGTCCGCGCCTTCGCCGACAAGGAGATCGCGCCGCGCGCGGATCTGATTGACCGCGAGAACACGTTCCCGACCGACCTCTGGAAGAAGCTCGGCGAAATGGGGCTGCTCGGCGTCACCGTGTCGAGCGACTATGGCGGCTCGGACCTCGGTTACCTCGCCCACGTCGTCGCGATGGAGGAGATTTCGCGCGGCTCGGGCTCGGTGGGCTTGTCCTACGGCGCGCATTCGAACCTCTGCGTGCAGAACATCGCGAACAATGCGACCGAGAGTCAGAAGAAGAAATACCTGCCGAAGCTCTGCAGCGGCGAATGGGTCGGCGCGCTGGCGATGAGCGAGCCCGGCGCGGGCTCGGACGTGGTCGGCTCGATGACCTGCCGCGCCGAGCGGAAAGGCGATCACTGGATCGCCAACGGCTCGAAGATGTGGATCACGAACGGCCCCGATGCCGACGTGGTCCTGGTCTACATGCGCACCGCGCACCGGCCCGCCGGCTCGCGCTGCATGACCGCGTTCATCGTCGAAAAAGGCATGAAGGGATTCTCGACGGCGCAGAAGCTCGACAAGCTCGGCATGCGCGGCTCCAACACGTCCGAGCTCGTGTTCGACAACTGCAGGATTCCCGACGAGAACCGCGTCGGCGAAGTCAACGAAGGCGTGCGCGTGCTGATGAGCGGGCTCGACACGGAGCGCCTGGTGCTCTCGGGCGGTCCGCTCGGCCTGATGCAGGCGGCGATGGACGCGACCATGCCCTACGTGCGCGAGCGCAAGCAGTTCAACGCGCCGATCGGCACATTCGGCATCATGCAGGCGAAGATCGCCGACATGTACACGGCGCTGCAGTCCTCGCGCGCGTATGCGTACATGGTCGCGCAGGACTACGATCGCGGCGTGAAATCACGCATCGACCCGGCCTCGTGCCTGCTGCACGCCTCGCAGAGCGCCGTGCAGGTCGCGCTCGACGCAATCCAGGCCCTCGGCGGCAACGGCTACATCAACGATTATCCGACGGGTCGCATCCTGCGCGACGCGAAGCTCTACGAGATCGGCGCCGGCACGAACGAGATCCGGCGCATGCTGATCGGGCGCGAGCTGTTCCACGGGAAGTCGTAAGCGGCGATCGCGCTCACGTCGCCCGCTGAATTCAGTCCTTCGTGATTGCGGCGAATCGATACTCGTGTTGCGCGTCGCGCAGCACGAGTGCGTCGTCCGCGACGACGAACTCGAAACCGTCCTCGCCCGGCGAGATCGTCACGTAGGAGAGCGTGCCGTCGTCGTTGCGGCGCGATGCCACCTCGCTCTTCCAGCCGCCGAAATCGAATGTCGTCCGGCCGGCAGCGTGCAAGACAGCGATGTCGCCGAGTGCCTCGTTGTTGTAGTGAGCGGCGAGCTTCGCCGACTCGGTTGCGTCGGCGGGGACTGTCAGGCGCTTGCGCTCGGCGGCGATGTCGTCCTTGAGGCGCCGCACCGCGGCGGCGACGTCGGCCTCCGCCTGCGGCTTGCCGTCGAACAGCACTTCAAGCAGACGTCGCTGCAAGGGACCGCGGATGTACACGCCGGCGTCCGCATTGGTCAGGATCACCGCGCCCACGCCGGAGTCCGGCAGCCACATCATGTCGGAGTGGAAGCCGACGAGATCGCCGCCGTGATGCACGACCGGCACGCCCCACGTGCGATCAACCATGAGACCCATTCCATACGTCACGTTGTTGCCGATCGCGACCTGCGGATCGCGCCGCGCGAGCAGCGCAGCTTCGGAAATGTAGCGGCGCCCGTCCGGCAGCACGCCCTTGTCGAGCTCCATGCGCACGTAGCGCAGCAGGTCGTCGACATCGCTCCACGCCGCACCGGCCGGCCGCGCCGCCATGACCGTGGCGTTGATGCCGGCGTCGGCGCGCGCGGTCTTGCCATCGACGTCGAGGCCGTGCGGTTCGGCGTGATCGCCGCGCCGCGCGCGCGCAGTCTCGAAGGTCGTCGCGGTCATGCCGAGCGGGCCGAATACCTCGACCTGCATGGCGGCGTCGTAGGCCGCGCCGAGCTCGCGATCGGGATACAGCACGTGGCCGCCGACGAAGCCGCCCGCCGCGGCCATCAGGTTCGAGTACTGGAACAGCTCGCCGAACTTCGTCGTCGGCTGCATCGTGCCGAGCGTCGTGACGACGGATTCCGGGGTCGCATGCTCGCTTTCGAAAATCCATTCCATGTCCTGCCGCGGCATGCCCGTGCATGCGCAGATGAGATGCTTGACCAGAACCTGCCGCGTCGTGTCGGCGTTGCCGAGCTTGAACGTCGGCAAAAGCTGCGTGACCGGCGTCGTCCATTCGAACTTCTTCGCGTCGACGAGCTTCGCCAGCATCAGCGTCGTCATCGCCTTGGTGTTCGACGCGATCATGAACAGGGTCTTCGCGTCGACCGGATCGCTCTTGCCGAGCTCGCGCACGCCGAAGCCGCCGGCGAAGGCGACTTTGTCGTGGTCGATCAGTCCGATCGCGACACCGGGCACGTCGAGCTGCTGGCGCGCCGACTCGACGAAGCGCTTCAGTGTATCGACACGCCCGGCGTCGAGCGGATGCGCGGTCTTGCCCGCAAACGTTTCGCGCGAGTAGCCCTTCGGCAGCAGCTTGTCGAGGATCGTCTGGAGCTGGGCGCCACGCTTTTCGCCGACCGCATTGCTGACGTCGACGATGACGACGGTCCATTCGCCGTTCGCGCGAAAGGCGCGCGCCACGACGAAACGTTCATCGTTGGCCGACGTCTCGTAGGTGTAGCCGCGCACCTTTTCCCAGCCGTCCTTGCCCGGAAAGTCGGTCGCGACCTTGAGCGGCCAGCTCGCCTTCGCATCGTACGCGGTCCATGCCGCGGCGACGGCCGCGTCAGCGTCGTCGGCCTTGATGTCGACCAGCGCGACGCGCGAATCGTGCTCGGGCGCTTCGAGGACCGTCGCCGGACCGGCGACGCGGATCGACCATTCGGCGGGCGCCACGAACTGCGTGCCGTCGACCGTCGTGCGCGGCGAGTCCGCCTTGAGCGTTTCGGCGGCTGCCGAAGCGGCTTGTCCGGCCGGTGATTCGGCGCATGCGATCGAAACCAGCAGGGTGCTTGCGATCGCGAACGCGAGGCCCAATCTGCGCATGATGTCCATCTCCCTAGAGAGCGCCGGGTTTGCTGCAATGCACCGTCGCGGCGCATAATTCTTCGGATAACGCTTCGTATTCCCCGCGTGCATCCGCCGCGGCACGACATCCTCAAGAGGCTACCATGTCAGACATCGTCATCGTCGGCGCCAAGCGCACCGCGATTGGTTCCTTCCTCGGCCAGTTCACCGGCGTGCCTTCGCCCACGCTCGGAGCCACCGCGATCAAGGCCGCGCTGGAGCAGTCCGGCGTCGCGCCGGGCGATGTCTCCGAA
>DAISJF010000260.1:0-3866 GCA_036821625.1 Rhodanobacteraceae bacterium | reverse complement strand
TCCTTGCGGCCGGTGGCGACACCGGCCGTTTTTTCTGAATGGCGCGGCCGCGGTTGCGCGCAGGCCCGGGCAAGCACGGCTCTTGTTCCAGAAGCGCACAGCGCGCGTATCACTTTGTAACGCCGCCGCACACCGGCTCGCAGCGTGATTTCCCGTGCTTGTGCGCGTTTGCGCGCGCGACTACGCTCTGATGCATGTGCGGCGGCTCCGAACTCAGCGAATGGCGCGACAGCGCACTCGGCTTCGAGCACGCGCTGAACGGGCGCGTGCTCGGGCTCGATCGAGCGGTCCGCCTGCTGACGATCGCGGTTTTCGCGCGCGGGCATGCCCTGCTCGAAGGCAACGTCGGCGTCGGCAAGACGACGTTGCTGCGTGCTGCGGCGCGCGGCCTCGGCGGCGCGTACGAGCGCATCGAGGGCACGATCGATCTGATGCCGCAGGACCTCGTCTATCACACGCATATCGATCGCGACGGCAAGCCGCGCGTCGATCCCGGTCCGCTGCTGACGCACGGCGAGTCGCTCTCGGTGTTCTTTTTCAACGAGATCAACCGCGCGCGCCCGCAGGTGCATTCGCTGCTCCTGCGCGTGATGGCCGAACGCAGCCTGATGGCGTTCAACACCGAATACCGGTTTCCGTACCTTCAGGTGTTCGCGGACCGCAACCGCGTCGAGAAAGAGGAGACGTTCGAGCTCCCCGGCGCAGCGCGCGATCGTTTCATGATGGAAATCGAGATCGCGCCGGATGACAGCACGGATGTCCACCGCAGGCTCATGTTCGATGCGCGCTTTCACGATACCGACGCGCTGGTGGCCGAAATGCCGGCCTCGATGCTCGACCATCGCAGTCTGCCGATCGTCGCCGCGCTGATCCAGAATGAAGTGCGCACGGGCGCGGCGGTCGAACAGTTCGTCGATCACCTGCGACGCGCGACGCACGATCCGCGCGCGTACGGGATCGCGCTCGAAGGCGTCGACATGGCCGACCTCGTCGCGACCGGCGCGAGCCCGCGCGGCATGAGCATGCTGGTACGCGCGGCGAAGGTATCGGCGTGGCTCGGCGGTCGTACCGAGCTGTCGCCGGAAGATCTGCGCTCGGTGTTTCACGAAGTGATCGCGCACCGCGTGTTCTTCACGCCGATCTACGAGTTGCAGCGCGGGCGTCTCGGACGCGAGTTCACGGCGGCCGTGCTGCGGGCGGTGCCGGCACCCTGAGGTCATGGCGGTGTCCGATTCCAGCAACGTATTCGTCGACTATCGCGTGCGCTGGAGGACGTCCGGCCTGCGCCCGGGCGCGTTTCGCGGCCTGCACGCGGGCAGCGGCGACCATATCCGCACCAGCGTTCCGCTGCACGAGCGCGCGGATCCGCGCCGGCTCGATCTGCGCGCGACGCTGCGCGACCCGTTCGGCGGCCTCTGGGTGCGCGAGTTCGAACAGAATTCCGCACTCAAGGTCGTCGTGCTCGCGGACGTTTCCGCGTCGATGGCCTACGTCGGCCGTCACGACAAGTTGCACGAGCTGCGCCGCATCGCGGTCTCGCTCGCGCGAACCGCGTGGCGCAACGGCGATGCGTTCGGCTTCTACGCGGCCGGCGAAACGCCGCGCTACGAGCTGATGCTGCCGGTTCGCGTCAACCGCGGCGCGGGCGACTGGATCGAGCGCCATCTCGCGAGCTTCGTCGCCGACGGCCGCAGCGCACGCGGCCTGCTGCGCATCGTGCCGCATCTTCCGCATCGGCGCGCGCTCGTGTTTCTGATCTCGGATTTTCACTGGCCGCCGGGCGACCTGCCGGAGATGCTGCAGGCGCTCGAGCATCACGCCGTGGTGCCGATCGTGTTGTGGGATCCCGCGGAGGTCGACGCGGTGCACCGGCACGGCATCGCGGTGCTGCGCGATCTCGAAAGCGGCGAACGACGCTTTGTCTGGCTGCGTCCGCGGCTCGTCGAATCGCTGCGCGCGCGCCGCCGGCGCCACGAGGAGGAGCTGCGTCGCGCGTGCCGGAGCGCGGGCTGCGCGCCGTTCTTCGTGCGGGGCCGCTTCGATCCGGCCTCGCTGACGCGCCATTTCATGGAAATGCCGGCGTGAGATCGGCCGTCCTGGCGAGCGCTCTGCTGTCGGCGCTGATCTGGCGCGGAGCCGCAGCGGCCGGAGACGAGATCCCCGTCGAAGTGACGCTGCGCGACACGGGTTACATGCTGGGGGATCTGCTGGACGAGCACGTTGCAGTCCAGGTCAGCGGCGGCATGCGCATCGATCCCGCGTCGCTGCCTTTGCCCGGCCGCGTGACGCCGTGGCTCGAAG
Organism: Rhodanobacteraceae bacterium; assembly: GCA_036821625.1. Taxonomy (GTDB): domain Bacteria; phylum Pseudomonadota; class Gammaproteobacteria; order Xanthomonadales; family Rhodanobacteraceae; genus Dokdonella_A. The sequence goes on along the minus strand of DAISJF010000260.1, from coordinate 1,565 downwards.
TACGCAGCGCGGAGCTCGGCGCTCGCCGGGATTCGGCGCAGCAGGTCGTGATCACGTATCAGATCTTCGCCGAATCCGAACAAGCCGTGCGCGCGGCGCTGCCCGAATTCCGGTTGAGCGTGCTGGACGGCGGCGACGTTCGGCGCGTCACGGTTCCGGCGCGCACGTTTCTGCTGTCGCCGTCACTGCCGCCGTCGCTGACGGATCAGGACCGCGAGCTGCGGCCGTCACTCGCGCCGGCGCTCTTGCCGCAATCCGGCGTGATCGCAGGCGCAGTCGCAAGCCTTCTGCTCGCGTTCGCGTGCGCCGGCTATCTGCTGTGGCGATACGACCGGCTGCCGTTTCTGCCGTACGCACCGGGCCCGCTGTCCCGTGCGTGGCGGCGCTGGCGACGCGCGCGACCCGGTCTCGAACCGGAGCGGCACGCGGCGCTGCTGCGCGACATGCATGCGGCGCTGAGCGGCAGCGCGGGCGAGACGCTGTATCCGTCGACGCTCGACCGCCTGTTCCTGCGCGCACCCTATCTCGCGCCGTTGCGCGAGCGCATCGAAGCCGTGTTCGACGAATCGTGGCGCTCGTTCTACGAAGCGCGCGACCGGATTCCGCCGCCGGTCGCAGACGTGCTCGCGCTGCTGCGCGATGCGGCCGACCGCGAGCGGGGCGTGCCGTGCTGACGCACCTGCACTGGACCTATCCGTGGCTGCTGTGGGCGCTGCCGCTGGCTGTGTTGCCGCTCGTCGACTACGGTGCGCGCAGTTTCGCCTATCCGCGCACGGCGGACTGGCCGGCCGATGCGGCTTCGAGCGTGCTGCGCGCGCTGCTGCGTGCGGCGGGTGCGCTCAGCATCGTCCTGCTGGTCGTCGCCTCGGCGGGGCCGTATCTCGAGGGCGGCACGCAGACGCTGTCGGGGCAGGGCGCCGAGATCGTTATCGTGCTCGACCGCAGCGGCAGCATGTCGGAGCCGCTGATCGGATCGACCGGCGCCGGCGAGCGCCACGAGAGCAAGATCAATGCGGCGCGGCGCATCCTGCTCACGTTCATGCGGCGGCGGCCGGGCGATACGTTCGGGATGACGACCTTCAACGCGTCGCCGATCGGCGTCGCGCCGCTGAGCGAGGACCGCGCACTGGTGGAAGCCGGGCTCGCCAGCGCCGAGGCGCGCAGCGAAGGCTACACCGCGCCGGCGAGTGCGCTCGCGCTTGCGCTCGACTATTTTCGCGATCGTCCGCTGACCGCGTCACGCGTCGTGCTGCTGGTCTCGGACGGCGGCGCGACGATCAAGGAGGAGAGCCGCGTCAAGCTGCGCGCACTGTTCGCGGAGCGACAGGCCTCGCTGATCTGGATCTACACGCGCGGCGACCAGGAGCCGAGCATCGTCGCGCCGCGCCGCAGCGCGGACACGGACAGCCTGTCGCTGCACGAATTCTTCTCGTCGATGGGCAGCCCTTACGAGATGTTCGAAGTCACCAGTCCGGAAGGTCTGGAGCATGCCGTCGCCGAGGTCGCGCGCATGACCAACCTGCCGACGCGATACGAGCAGCATCTGCCGCGCCGCGATCTCGCCG
>DAISJF010000259.1:0-3870 GCA_036821625.1 Rhodanobacteraceae bacterium | reverse complement strand
CGATGCGGTGGCTCGATTCGTACAGGATCAGCGTGCGAGTCTCCGAAGCGAGCGCCGTCAGGCGCTCGCGGCGTGCCGCGGATTTCGCCGGCAGAAAACCCTCGAACACGAAGCGATCGCTCGGCAGACCGGCCACGGACAGGGCCGCGACCGCCGCGCACGGACCCGGCACCGGCGAAACGATTCCGCCGGCTTCACGCACGGCGCGAACGAGCCGGAATCCGGGATCGCTGATCAGCGGCGTGCCGGCGTCGGCAATCAACGCGACGTCGGCACCGGCGAGAATCGCCGCGACGATACGCTCCGCCTGATCGCGCTCGTTGTGCTCGTGCAGCGCCAGGAGCCGTGCCGTCGCGCCGACGCGCGCAAGCAGCGGCGCACTGTGGCGCGTGTCTTCGGCGGCGATGATCTCGACCGATCGCAGCACCGCGGCTGCGCGCGGCGACAGATCGTCGAGATTGCCGATCGGCGTCGCGATGACCCAGAGGCGGCCCGCGGCCATGCATACCTCCAATCCTGCCGGACGAGCATAGCGGATGCGCACGCGCGGCACGGGCAGGCCAGCGACGATCCGCTATCATTCGATGATGGTCCAGTCATCGACGACGACGAGCCTGCTGCCCGGACGCGCCATTGCGACGCTCGTGCTGACGCTCGCGCTCGGCGCATGCGCGACGATGCCGGAAGAGGAAGAAGCCACCACGGCGGCCGACGCCGCGCACGCGGAGCAGCTTTACAAGCACGGCGATCTCGACCAGGCCGCGAGCGCATTTCTCGCGCTCGCCGACGCGACCGGCGGCGACACGTCCGCGCACTACCGCCTGCGCGCCGCAGAGGCGATGCGCGACGCGGGGGATCTGGAAGGCGCCGCGCGCACGCTCGAGGACGTCAAGCGCAGGCGGCTGCACGGCAACGAGCCCATCCGGCTCGATCTCCTGGATGCGGAAATCGCGCTCGAGCACGGCGATGCCGCGCGAGCGCAGGCGCTGCTCGCGACACCGACCGTCGATCTGCCGCCGGATCTGCGCGTGCGCATGCTCGAGCTGCGCGCGCGCGCTGAAGTCGCGGGCGGCGATGCGTACGCCGCGGCGCGCACGCGTGCCGAGCTCGATCGCTATCTCGAGGACGGCGACCGCGACCAGAACCGCAAGCAGATCCTCGACACGCTCGGCACGCTCGACGTCGGCGCGCTGAAGACGCGCGCGCAAGCGTTGCCTCCGACCGATCCTCTGCGACCGTGGCTCGAGCAGGCGCTGCGCGGCAAGGGCCAGGCGCTGGCGCGCACGTTGCCGCGGCCGAATCGCCCGGTCGGAACGATGTCACCCGGACATGTCGGGGCCGCCGATGCCGAGGGCTATGCCGCGCCGAAACAGGTCGCGCTGCTGCTGCCGCTGAATGCGCAGCTGGCCGCGGTTTCGCAATCGATCCGCGACGGGTTTCTCGCCGCGTACTTCGCCGGCGACGCAGCCCGCCGACCGGATGTGCGCATCTACGATGCCGGCAGGGTGCCGGCGGATGCCGTCGCGGCTTACAAGCAGGCCGTCGCCGACGGCGCCGACCATGTCGTCGGACCGCTGCAACGCGAAGCCGTCGGCGAGCTGTTCCACCAGACGCTGACGGCGCCGGTGCTCGCACTGAATCATCCGGATACCGGCGAAGTGCCGCCGGCCGGCAGCGCCGAGTTCGGGCTGCTGCCCGACGCCGAAGGTGCGCAGGTCGCCGAGCACATGCACGAGCGCGGCATCGTGCGCGCCGTGATCATCACGGCGGATGCGGACTGGGCCGAGCGCGCTGCGATCGCGTTCCGCGCGCAGTTCGAGGCGGCCGGCGGCAGCATCGTCGGCGAGGCGCGGCTGCGCGAGGGCGAGGTGAACTACAAGACCGCGATCCTGCAGTCGACGCAGAGCCTCGGCGATTCCGCCGACGCCGGCGTATTCATCAGCATGCGCCCGCAGCAGGCGCGGCTGCTTCTGCCTCAGCTCAAGATCGCGGGCGTCGGCGCGCCGGTGTTCGCGACCTCGCACATCTATTCGGGTGACGCGAATCCCGGGCTCGACCGCGATCTCGACGGCGTCGAGTTCTGCGACTCGCCGTGGCTGCTCGGTCCGGTGCCCGGAATGCCGGACCGCGATGCGATCTCGCGCCAGATCGCGAGCGCGAACGGCGTCGGCGCACGACTCTTCGCGTTCGGCATGGATGCGTACGCGCTGCTCCCGTACATCGACTGGCTGCTCGCGCATCCCGATGCGTATCTCGACGGCGCGACGGGCGACCTTTCCGCCGACGCCTTCGGCCGCATCCACCGGCTGGTCGGCTGGGCGCTCTTCACGCAGGGCGTCGCGCGGCCCGTCGAAGGAGCGCTGAGCGCGGTCCCGGAGATGCAATGACATCCACGCGACGGGACGCCGCGTCCGTGAACGCCAATTCCACCGCACGCGCCGCCGGAGCGCGCTACGAAGACATCGGGCTCGCCCACCTCGAGCGCTCGGGCCTCGCGTTGATCGCGCGGAACTATCGCTGTCGCTACGGCGAAATCGATCTTGTGATGCGCGAACGCGACACGGTCGTGTTCGTCGAAGTGCGCTATCGGCGCGTCGGCCGTTTCGGCGACGGCGTCGATTCGGTCAATGCAGGCAAGCGCGCGAAACTCGTGCGTGCCGCGAGCGCGTTCCTCGCCGAGCATCCGCGCCTGGCGCAGGGCCCCTGCCGATTCGATGTGCTCGCGATCGCCGACCACGCGCAGATGCCGCCGGACTGGCGGCGTAACGCTTTCGAAGCGTCCTGAGGATTTTCATGCACGAGCGCAAATTGCTGATGGCGATGCTTGTAGCGACGGCGCCCGTGCTGCTCGGCGGCTGCGCGGCCGCGGTCGTGACCGGCGTCGCAGCCGGCGCGAGCGCGGCGCACGACCGCCGCGAGAGCAGCACGTACTTCGACGACAAGCGCGTCTATCTCGCCGCCTACGACAGCCTCAACAAGGACAAGGAGCTCGCGCTCCGGAACAACGTCATCATCGTCGTCTACAACGGCGTGCTGCTGCTCGTGGGCGAAGTGCGCACGCCGGAGCTCAAGGCGCGCGCCGAGCGCCGGGTCGACGGCTTCGAGGGCACTCGGCGCATCGTCAACGAGCTCGCCGTGCAGGAGCCCGAGGACTTCTGGTCGCGGCGCGAGGACAACGGCCTGACCGCGCGCGTCAAGACCGCGCTGCTCGACCTGACGAGCCTGCCCGGATTCGACTTGACGCGAATCAACGTAACCACCGCGCATCGCGTCGTGTATCTGATGGGGCTCGTGAGCCACGAGGAGGACGACGCGGTGGTCGGCATCGCGCGCGACGTCAGCGGCGTGGAGAAGGTCGTGAAGGTGTTCGAATACACGGATTGAAAAGCAATTCCGCCCCCGATTCGCAGAAGAGCGGGGGCCCGCTCTCCCGCTTGCGGGAGAGGGCTGGGGTGAGGGCGCTCTTGGCGAGGCGCTTCTCTCCGAATGCCCTCACCCTACCCTCTCCCGCAAGCGGGAGAGGGAGAATGACGACTCTCTCCCGCAAGCGGGAGACGGGAATGACGAGTTTGTCTCCCGCAGGCACGGGGAATGACGAGTCTTTCTACCGCAAGCGGGAGGGTAGGCCGGCGATCGAGGTTGCGATCCGGCGCCGTGAGCGCCGATCATGCATCGCCGTGACGCTCCCAGCAGACCTCCTCGACGACCTGCACACGCTTTTCAGCGACGCCGACCTCGTCACCGACGAAGCCGAGCGCCTCGTCTACGGTTACGACAATTCGCGCCGCGAGGCGATGCCCGACGCGGTCGTGTTTCCGACCCGGCACGATCAGGTGTTTTCGCTCGTGCGCGCGTGCCGCCCGCATCGCG
>DAISJF010000258.1:0-3890 GCA_036821625.1 Rhodanobacteraceae bacterium | reverse complement strand
GTATTTCTCGACCTCGGGGCAGATTTCGAGAAACCGGTCGTGCTGCTCGGGCGTGCAGAATCCCATCACATGCTCGACGCCGGCGCGGTTGTACCAGCTGCGGTCGAACAGCACGAGCTCGCCCGCCGCGGGCAGATGCCTCACGTAGCGCTGGAAATACCATTGCGTCGCGTCGCGCTCGCTCGGTTTCGGCAGTGCGACGATGCGCGTGTAGCGCGTGTTGAGCGGACCCGTGATCGCCTTGATCACGCCGCCTTTTCCGGCCGCGTCGCGGCCCTCGAAGATCACGACGATGCGCTTGCCGGTCGCGATGATCCAGCGCTGCAGGTCGACGAGCTCGACGTACAGCGCCTCGAGCGCCTTCTCGTATTCCTTGCGCTTGATCTCCTTCACCTCGATTCCTCCTCGAAGTTCCTGATGAGGGAGCTCACCGCTCCCCCAACCGCGGCATCAGGCCCGCGAGGTTGCACGGTCGCGTCGTGGCGTCGAGCTGCGCGCGAATCAGTTTTTCCCAGGCGGTGCGGCACGCCGACGTCGAGCCCGGCAGGCAGAATACGAACGTGTTGTTGGCAAGGCCGGCGAACGCGCGCGATTGCAGCGTCGCAGTGCCGATCTCGTCGAAGCTCAGCACGCGGAACATCTCGCCGAAGCCCGGCATCTCCTTGTCGAGCAGCGGCGCGATCGCCTCGGGTGTCGAGTCGCGTCCGGTAAAGCCGGTGCCGCCCGTCACGAGGATGCCATGGATGTTTTCGTCGGCAATCCACTGCGCGACGACGGCGCGGATGAGATACCGGTTGTCCTTGACGATGCGCTTTTCGTGCAACCGGTGTCCGGCCTGGCCCAGCGACAGCGCGAGGTAGTCGCCCGACGTATCGTTTTCCGGCGTGCGCGTGTCGGAGACGGTGAGCACGCAGAGCGTGAGCGGGGCGAAATCGGCCTGTGCGGTCATGCGTGCGAGCGTAGCGCGCGGGCGCGCGCACGGGAAGCGAAGGCTCCGTCGGACCTCAATCGAGATCGGCCGGCGCGAGACCGCTCCGGCGTCGTTCGACCATGCGTGCAAGAAGTCCGGCGAAGTCGCCGGCGAACGCGCGCATGTCGAAGAGGCCGCTTGCCGAGCGGCGCTCGGCCAGCTCCGCGCGCAATGCCTCGCGCAGCGCAGGATCCCTGCCCACGCGCGCGGCCAGCGCGACGAACGCGGCATCGTCGGGGGCGTTGAGCCGCGTCATGCCGAGATGCTCGTTGAGACTCGCCGCGACGCGTCCCGCAAACGTCACGCCGGGCACGGTGAGCACCGGACAACCCGCCCAGATCGCATCCGATGCGGTCGTATGCGCGTTGTACGGCTGCGTGTCGAGAAACAGGTCCGCGTGGCGATAGCGCGCGAGGTAATCGGCGTGCGGCAGCTTCCGCATGAAGACGAGCCGCGCCGGATCGACGTCATCGCCGCGAGCCGCGGCACGCAGCCGGTCGTCGGCGCCTTCGGGGCCGGCGAGCAGCCACAGCGTCGCGTCAGGAACCGCGCGCAGCACGGCGAACATGCGCTGCACGCTCTGCGGATTCAGCTTGTAGCTGTTGTTGAACGACACGTAGACCGGCCCGTGCGGCGGCAATCCGCACGCGGCGCGCGACGGCGGCTCGCCGACGATGCGCGTGGGATCGGACGGCTGGAAGCAGCGCGGCAGATACGCGATGCGCTCGGAGAAATGCCTGCGCAGCGCGTCAGGGAGTACTACACGATCCGCAATCACGTAATCGATCCAGGACGCTCCCGACGTGCCCGGATAGGCAAGCCAGTTCACCTGCAACGGCGCCGGACGCAGCGCAAACGCTTCGACGACGGAGCCGCCGCCGTAGCCGCGCAGATCGACGAGCACGTCCGCGTGTGCCGCGTGCAAACGTTCGGCGAGCACGGCGGGCGGCAGATCGACGACGTCGTGCCATGCAGCGGCCGCGGCCTTGAGACGCATTCGGATCGGGCTGCCGTCTCCGGCTGCGGTCGAAAACAGGATCGTGTCGACGTGCTCCCGCAGCGCTTCGACCAGCGCGACGATCAGGAGCCCGGTCGGATGGTTGCCGAATCCGTTCGAGACGAACCCGACGCGCAGACGATCCGATGCAGCAGGCTCGTCGCGGAACATCCTGTGTCGACGCATCGGCGCAGCCGCGGCCTCGATGCTTGCGGCGGCGGTGCGCGCGCATTGAAGCTGTTCGTCGGCGCCCGCGGGTTCGGAGAGGAACGCGAACGGCGCGATGCCGGCGGCGCCCTCCGCGACGCGTCCGCGCAGTCGCGCCGACAGCACGGCGAGATCGCGCCAGTCGCAGAGCTGGCGCTTGAGGAACACGAGTTGTCCGAGCGCGTGATCGAGCGATGGATCGAGCGCCAGCGCACGCGCCTGGAACATCGCGGCGTCCGCGAAATGTTTCTGCTCCTCGGCCATCAGTCCTGCCTGATAGGCAAACCGTGCGTCGGCCGGCGCAGAACGTGCGCCCGCTTCGTAGGCACGCTGCGCTTCCGCATGGCGACGTTGCGCCGCGAGCACGTGGCCGAGCAGCAGCAGACCTTCGGGATGGCCGGGCGCCAGCGTCAGCGCGTGGCGAACGTCGCGTTCCGCTTTGACGCTGCCACCGAGCGCGAGCTCGACCGACGCGAGGTTGAGCCACGCGCCGGCATGATGGGCCTCTGCGCGCGTCGCGGCGAGATACGCATCGCGCGCGCCGGCAAGATCGCCGTTTGCGCGGCGTGCGTTGCCGAGACCGAGCAGGACCGAGGGATGCTCCGGCGCGAGCGCGTGAGCTTGATCGAGCGCCGCGAGCGCAGCCGCGGTGTCGTTGTCGGCGAGCGCGACGCTGCCGAGATTGCACAGGAGCTCGATCGAGTGCGGCGCGATCTCGAGCGCCGCGTCGAGCGCCGCGCGCGCCTCGGCCGGACGGCCCAGGCGTAGCAGCGCGATCGCGTGAAGCCGCATCGCCTCGGTGTGCGAAGGCGCGACGCGCAGTAGCGACGCCGCAGCCGCTTCGGCTTCCGCGGCGCGTCCGCTGCCGAGCAGATCCGCGATCGAACGCAAGGCTGCTTCGAAGTCGTCGTCGAGGGGCAGAGCCATCCGCGAACGCTAGCGGACCGAACGCCGCCACGCCAGCCGCCAGCCGCTTCCACTTCTGTGTCCGCCAGGGTCACGCTAAGCTCGGCACGTGACGACGAAGGAGACGGGCATGAAGGGTGTCGCATTGCTGCCGTGGATTCCGCTCGCCGCGTTTGCGGCCGCCGCTCCGCACCAACCGGTGGACATGACGATGACCTGGAAGGTCAGCGTTGACGCTGCCGGCGCGATCACATCGCTGACGCCTGCGGAGGACCGCAACAAGGGGTTGTATCAGCGTCTCGAGCCGGCCGTTCGCAAGTGGCACTTCACGCCGGCCAAGGTCAAAGGCAAGGCTGCGCCCGCGGAAACGACGCTGACCGTGCATATCACGCTGGAGCCCATCGACAGCTTCTACAACGTGCGCGTGCACGATGCATCGACCGGTGCACGCTACGCACAAACCTCGGCGCCGACCCTTTCGGAAGCTGTCATGACGGCGCATCTCGGCGGCGCCGTGCTCCTCGAAGTCGCCTACGATGCCCAGGGCCGCATCACCAAGGCGGCGGCGATATCCGGCGGCGATCCCAAGCCCGGTCCCGACATCGAGCGCGACGCTGTGCTCGGAGTCAAGCAATGGACGTTCGCGCCGGAAACGGTCGCAGGACATGCCGTCGCCGGCAAGGCGCTGGTTCCGATCTGCTTTGCCGTGGGGCAGCCGTCGCAGAACGCGTGCCACTGGAATTCGCCCGGTACGAAGACAAAACAGCCTCTAGAATCGGGTCGACCCATCACGCTCGGATCGATCGTACA
>DAISJF010000257.1:0-3896 GCA_036821625.1 Rhodanobacteraceae bacterium | reverse complement strand
ATCGGCTCGCTCGAGCGCGGCGTCGCGCTCTTCGTCGACTACGGCTATCCGCGCCGCGAGTTTTACCTTCCCGAGCGGAGCGACGGCACGCTGGTGTGCCACTACCGCCATCGCGCCCATGCCGATCCGCTCTTTCGACCCGGCTTGCAGGACATCACCGCGTTCGTCGATTTCACCGCGGTCGCGGAAGCGGGCACCGGCGCGCGCTTCGAGCTGGTCGGCTACGCGCCGCAGGGACAGTTCCTGCTGTCGAGCGGATTGCCGGCGCTGCTCGAGGAAAGCGCAGCGCTCGGCGAAGTGGAGCGTTTGCGCAGGGTCGGCGAAGCCAAGCGCCTGACGCTGCCCGGGGAGATGGGCGAGCGGTTTCAGGCCATCGCGTTCGCGCGCGGTGTGGAAGACGTGCCCGCCGGACTGCGCTCGTTCGATCTGTCGCGGAGGCTCTGATGCGCTGGATGGACTTCGTCGATGCGTTGCTGTCGCCGCTCGGATTCGGTTTGTTGCTTGCGCTCGTGTTGTGGCGCGGACGGCATCGACTCTCGCATCGCGCAATGCGGATCGGCATCGGCGCGGAAATCCTCTGCTTCGTGCTGGCGACTCCGCTCGGCGCGAACGCGCTCATGGCATGGCAGGAGAGCCGCGCGCCGCGACCGGACGCATGTGCTGCGCCCGAACCGCATGTGATCGTGCTGCTGTCCGGCGGCATGCGGCGCGACGCGGCGAACGCGGGCGATTTCGGCGTGCTCAACATCGCTAGCCTGCAGCGAACGCTCGCCGCTGCCGAGCTGGCGCGACGCGTCGCGGATGCCGAGCTCGTCGTCGCGGGCGGTGCGCGAGTCGGCGGCGACGCCGACATCGCGCAGAGCACCGTGCTGGCCGGCGTGGCTCAGCAGCTCGGCGTTCCGGCGGCCGCGATCCGTGTCGAGACGACATCGACGACGACCTGGGAAAACGCCGTGAACGTGCGCGCGCTGCTGCCGGCGTTGCCGGCGCGGATCTGGCTCGTCACCTCGGCGATGCACATGCCGCGTTCGCTGCTCGCCTTTCGCGCGGCCGGCTTCGAGCCGTGCGCGTATCCGGCCGATGTGCGCACGGGACGTTTCGAGAGTCTCGCCGATCTCCTGCCCAGCGCCGGCGCGATCGCGGACTCGAACGCGGTGCTGCACGAGTGGGTCGGCGAGATCGCGTATCGCATTCGCGCCGCATGGTAGTCGCCGGATCTCGTGCCCCCTCTCCCGCTTGCGGGAGAGGGATGGGGTGAGGGTTCTTTTTGCGACGACCGTGATCAGCCATCAAGAGCCTGATACCAACCTTCGCCGCGACGACGGCTGAGCGAGTTCAGCGTGCATGCGCTTCGCGCACTTTCGCGATGGCCTGCACGCGTGCTCTGCGCACGGCTTCGCCGATCGCAGGACCGATCATGCCTTCTGCGACGAACGCGCCCGCGTCGACGGCAGCCGCAGCCGAGTGCGCGGCACGTACGTATTCCGCCTGCGGGTATTCGGAGTTCTCGTAACCAAGTCGTCCGCGCTTGTCCGCTTCGCACGCGAGCAGGAACGGCCTGATCCGCTCCGGCCGGCGAAACGCGTCGATGCGTTCGAGGATCGACAGCAGCGTCTCGGGTCTGAGCTCGAACGCGCGATGGATATCGAGATGGAAACGGCAGACGTGCTCGCCCTGCGCAAGGTGCTCGGCCGGAACGCGCAACCGCGACGCCATCGCGCGCAGCGGTGCGAGACCCGCATGCTCGTGGCCGATGTGGCGCGGCAGCGCATCGGCCGGCGTGAGCGCCTTGCCGAGATCGTGCGTCAGCGCGCACCAGCCGACCAGATCATCGCCCGGCGCGAGACGCGCGGCCATGTCGAGCACGAGCTCGACATGTACGCCGGCGTCGATCTCGGGATGGAACTCCGCGCGCTGCGGCACGCCGTACAGCGCGTCGACCTCCGGAAACAGGATGCGCAGCGCGCCGCACGCGCGCAGCGTCTCGAGGAACGCGGACGGCTGCGGCTCGGCGAGCGCCTTGCGCGTCTCGGCCCAGACGCGTTCGGCGACGAGGTGCTCGACCTCGCCGTCGTCGACCATGCGACGCATCAGCGCGAGCGTCTCGTCGGCGACGCGAAAACCGAGCGGCGCGTAGCGCGCGGCGAAGCGCGCTACGCGCAGCACGCGCACCGGATCCTCGCCGAACGCCGGTGAAACATGGCGCAGCACGCGCGCTTCGATGTCGCGCGCCCCGCCGAACGGATCGATCAGCCGGCCGGTCTCGTCCTCGGCGATGGCGTTGATCGTGAGATCGCGGCGTTCCAGGTCCTGCTCCAGCGTCACGCCCGGATCGGTGCCGAACACGAAGCCGTGATAGCCGCGGCCGCTCTTGCGCTCGGTGCGCGCGAGCGCGTATTCCTCGTTCGTCTTCGGGTGCAGAAAAACCGGGAAATCGCGCCCGATCGGCCGGAAGCCGAGGCGCGCCAGCTGTTCCGGCGTCGCGCCGACCACGACATAGTCGCGGTCGGCGACGGGCCGGCCGAGCAGTTTGTCGCGGACGGCGCCGCCGACGAGGTAGGTCTGCATGGCTTGACGGGAGTGCGCGATTGAGTTGGCATTGTGCCAGCGAACCGCGGGAGGGCGGCGATGAACACGTCGATTCGGCTTGCGATCGGGCTCTGCGCGCTGCTTGCGGCGGGTTGTGCAGGGTTGGCGCCTCCGAAATCCACGCCACAGGCGGTCAAGCCCGCCGCGGCCGCGGCAAAGAACGACGCGCTCTATCGCGCGCTCGGCGGCCAGCCCGGCATCACGAAGGTCGTCGACGCGGCGCTCGCGGAAATCCATGGCGATCTTCGCATCAACTTCTTCTTCGAAAAGACCGACATGGCCGATCTGCGCCGGCTGCTCATCGAGCAGATCTGCGCCGCGACGGGCGGACCGTGCGAATACACCGGCCGCAGCATGGAAGAGGCGCACAGCGGGCTCAATATCACCGACGCGGACTTCGACGCGTTCGTCGAGGATCTGGTGCGCGCGATGGATTCGCAGAAGGTGCCGAAGGATCTGCAGAAGCAGTTCCTCGATCTGCTCGGGCCGATGCGGCCGCAGGTCGTGGGGCAGTAAGCGTGCGGCGGTGGTCTTGAAGAGTGAACCACGAAGAACACGAAGAGCACGAAGAGCACGAAGAAGAGCAAAAGTCGATCGTTCTTCTCTCCTTCGTGTTCTTCGTGGTTCAATCTTTAGGGTTGCTTCAGCCGCCGTGCAGGCGCCGGCGCTAAGTTCGACTGATCACGGCACGCAAGGAGCGACCATGATCCGCAAACTGAAATCGGGCGAATACCGGCTCTATTCGCGCAAGACCGATCCGAAGACCGGCAAGCGCCGCAACCTCGGCACGTTCGCATCGCGCGCCGCGGCCGAGAAGCACGAGCGCGAAGTGCAGTACTTCAAGCGGCACTGACGCGCACGATGGCGAAAAACGTCCCCGCCCGCCGCGTCGATGCGCCGCAAACGCTCGCCGACCGGCTGACGCGCGCGGTGCTCGATCTTGCGAGCGAGGTGCCGGACACGAGCGAGCACAAGAGCCGCGGACCCGAGCAGCGTGCGCGTGCGATCGCATCGTCCGCCGCGAACCGCGCCGCGCTCGCGGCCGGCACGCTCGCATTGCCGCCGGGGCCGGTCGGCTGGCTCACGATCGTGCCCGAGCTCGTCGCGATCTGGCGCATCCAGCGGCAGATGGTGGCGGACGTCGCGGGCGCGTTCGGCGTCAGCGCGGAGCTGACGCAATCGCGGATGCTGTATTGCCTGTTTCGCCACGCGGCGGCGCAGGCGGTGCGCGATGTCGCGGTGCAGGTCGGTGCGCGGTTGCTGATCCAGGATGTGCCGCTTCGCGCGATCGAGAAGATTGCGGCGAA